>NZ_QODJ01000019.1:0-86435 GCF_009935965.1 Pseudomonas sp. L13 | reverse complement strand
GTGGTGACGGTCTGGTCGCCTTTGTACACATCATCCGGCGCGATAGTGGTGATAGAGCCACTCGACTGATTCACACCAATAGTGATGGTCTGGCCGTTATCCAAGGTGACGGTCAACGGGTTGGTGATGTTAGTCACCGGCGCGCCGTTCTTATCCACAAGGCTAGCGGTGTAGACGATGTTGCCGCCTTCACCAACGGTAGTGGTGGCGGTCAGGACTACATCGACCTTGTCGATGGTGTCGTTGATCGTGGTGGTCGCGCCGCTGCCTGCGACTTCGAGTTTTTCGAAGTTGCCGCCAGTAGTCTCAGTGATCTTGACGGTCTGAGTGCTCTTATCGATAAACACATCATCGGTAGGGGCAGGCACGGTCACGGTGCCGACGGTCTCGCCAGCTTTGATGGTGATCGACGAGCCGTTATCCAGCTTCAAGGTGACGTCAGTACCGGCCTTGTTGCTCAAGGTCGCGGTGTAAGTGATCTGACCACCTTCGCTCGCCTCCGACGGAGCTGTCAGCGTAACGGTGGTGGTGTTGTCGGTACCCGGTGTGTCAGTCACCGTTGTGGAGACGTTATCGGTACCTGGGACCAGATTTTCGAAGTGCTCGCCGCCAGTGACACCTTTGATAGCCGTGGTGACGGTTTGATCACCTTTGTACACATCATCAGGAGCAACAACCGAAACGCTTCCGCTCGACTGATTCACGCCAATGGTGATGGTCTTGCCGTTGTCCAAAGTCACGGTCAACGGATTGGTGATGTTAGTCACCGGCGCGCCGTTTTTATCCACAAGGCTAGCGGTGTAGACGATATTACCGCCTTCGCCAACGGTGGTGGTGGCCGTCAGAACCACATCGACTTTGTCGATGGTGTCGTTGATCGTGGTGGTTGCGCCATTACCTGCGACTTCCAGTTTTTCGAAGTTGCCGCCAGTGGTTTCGGTGATCTGGACGGTCTGCGTGCTCTTGTCGATGAACACGTCATCGGTAGGCGCTGGCACGGTCACGGTGCCAACAGTGTCGCCCGCTTTGATGGTGATCGACGAGCCGTTATCCAATTTCAGCGTTACATCGGTGCCCGCTTTGTTGGAAAGCGTGGCGGTGTAAGTGATCTGCCCACCTTCGTTTGCTTCGGACGGAGCCGTCAGCGTCACGGTGGTGGTGTTGTCGGTACCCGGTGTGTCAGTCACAGTTGTGGTGACGTTATCGGTACCTGGGACCAGATTTTCAAAGTGCTCGCCGCCGGTCACGCCTTTGATAGCAGTGGTGACGGTCTGGTCGCCTTTGTACACGTCATCAGGAGCAACAACCGAAACGCTACCGCTCGATTGGTTTACGCCGATGGTGATGGTCTTGCCGTTATCGAGGGTGACGGTCAGCGGATTGGTGACGTTAGTCACCGGCGCGCCGTTTTTATCCACAAGGCTGGCGGTGTAGACGATGTTGCCGCCTTCACCAACGGTGGTGGTAGCAGTCAGGACTACATCAACCTTGTCGATGGTGTCGTTGATCGTGGTGGTTGCGCCGTTGCCTGCCACTTCGAGTTTTTCGAAGTTGCCGCCAGTAGTCTCAGTGATCTTGACCGTCTGGGTGCTCTTGTCGATGAACACGTCATCGGTAGGCGCAGGCACGGTCACAGTGCCAACGGTGTCGCCAGCCTTGATAGTGATCGACGAGCCGTTATCCAGCTTCAAGGTGACGTCAGTACCGGCCTTGTTGCTCAAGGTCGCGGTGTAAGTGATCTGACCACCTTCGCTCGCCTCGGTCGGAGCCGTCAGCGTTACGGTAGTGGTGTTATCGGTACCCGGTGTATCAGTCACGGTTGTGGTGACGTTATCGGTACTTGGAACCAGATTTTCAAAGTGCTCGCCGCCGGTCACACCCTTGATAGCAGCAGTGACGGTCTGATCGCCTTTATAAATATCGTCTGGCGCCACGGTAGTAACGGTGCCGCTGGATTGGTTAACACCGATAGTAATGGTCTGACCGTTATCCAAAGTGACGGTCAACGGGTTGGTGATGTTAGTCACCGGCGTGCCGTTCTTATCCACAAGGCTGGCGGTGTAGACGATGTTGCCGCCTTCGCCAACGGTAGGAGTTGCCGTCAGCACCACATCAACTTTGTCGAGGGTGTCGTTGATCGTGGTGGTTGCGCCATTGCCTGCAACTTCCAATTTCTCGAAGTTGCCGCCAGAGGTCTCAGTGATCTGGACGGTCTGCGTGCTTTTGTCGATGAACACATCATCGCTAGGCGCAGGGACAGTTACGGTGCCAACGGTCTCGCCAGCCTTGATGGTGATCGACGAACCGTTATCCAACTTCAGCGTGACATCTGTGCCAGCTTTGTTGGAAAGCGTGGCGGTATACGTAACCTGCCCACCTTCGTTCGCCTCGGTTGGCGCTGTCAGCGTCACAGTGGTGGTGTCGATCGAATCGGTAATGGTGGTAATCGCTGGCGTGGTGCTCGGCACCAGGCTCTCGAAATTGCCGCCAGTCGCGCTCGTAATCGTCGTACTGACGGTGCTGCCGTTGACGTAGACGTCGTTAGCGGGCGTATCAACGACAACGCTGCCTGTCGACTCACCGGCCTTGATGGTGATCACCGAGCCATTGCTCAAGGTGACATTGACTGGCGTCTGCGCCGGGTTGGTCAAGGTGGCGGTGTAGGTGATCTGGCCGCCTTCGGTCACGGTCGAACCAGCGGTCAGGGTGACCGTGGTGGTGTCGATCGAATCGGTAATGGTGGTGACCGCAGGGGTGGTATTCGGTACCAGGTTCTCGAAGTTGCCGCCCGTTGCGCCCGTGATCGTGGTGCTGACCGTCGAACCGTTGTTGTAGACGTCGTTAGCCGGCGTATCAACGACAACGCTGCCTGTCGACTCACCGGCCTTGATGATAATCACCGAGCCATTGCTCAAGGTGACATTGACTGGCGTCTGCGCCGGGTTGGTCAAGGTGGCGGTGTAGGTGATCTGGCCGCCTTCAGTCACGGTCGAACCAGCGGTCAGGGTGACCGTGGTGGTGTCGATCGAATCGGTAATGGTGGTGACTGCAGGGGTGGTATTCGGTACCAGGTTCTCGAAGTTGCCGCCCGTTGCACCAGTGATGGTGGTGCTGACGGTAGAGCCATTGTTGTAGACGTCGTTAGCCGGCGTATCAACGACAACACTGCCTGTCGATTCGCCGGCCTTGATGGTGATCACCGAGCCATTGCTCAAAGTGACGTTCACCGGCGTTTGCGCCGGGTTGGTCAGGGTGGCGGTGTAAGTGATCTGGCCGCCTTCGGTCACGGTCGAGCCAGCGGTCAGGGTGACCGTGGTGGTGTCAATGGTGTCGGTGATCTGCGTCACGGCCGGGTTAGGGTCGATGGTCAATACCAGATTGCCGCCGCCGCTGGTGCCGGTAACGCCCACGCTGATCTGGCTCGGGTCGTTGTAGGGGGTGTCGTTAGGGGCCAGGGGAACGTTGACCGTACCGGTCAGTTGGCCGGACGGGATGGTAATCACCGCGCCATTGGTCAAAGTGACGGTCAGATCGCTGGTAGAAGGCCGGGTCACGGTGGCGGTGTAGGTCAGCACGCCGCCCGCTTCGGTGATGGTTGGCGTCGCGCTCAGGGTCAAGGTCGAAGGCTGCAGCACTTGGTTGCCCGAGTCCGCCGAGCCTGGTGCTCCGCTCAGGGCGTTGAGTGCCGACGTGCCTTGGCCGATAGGTGCGGTGGGGAAGCCGATGGTCGGGTCTACACGGCCGGCGGTCGCATCCAGCACCACGAAGCTATGGCCACCCCCGGCGGCACCGTTACCGGCAGCGTTTGCGCCAGCCGCGGTGGCTTCCAGGTCGGTGGTCGGGTCAGCGCCGGCGGCGATGGCTTGTTGCAACTCGGCCACCGATGGCGCGGCTTGCTCGCTGGCCGCTGCCAGGTCGGCGGTGGAGTCCGGCATATCGGCGCTCCACTGGGTGTCACGGCCCAGGTCCAGGATGCGGCCGTCGGCCAGCTCCAGGCTCACGGCGCCCGACATACCGGTGTCGATCTGGTCACCCGCGAACAAGCGATCACCCTCAACGAGGACGCGGCGAGCACCTTCCGGAGAAATTACGAAAACTTGACCAACAATGCTTTTGACGATGGCAACAACACTGCTCATTAAAATTTTCTCCGGTGATCCGTTTCGACAAATCCATTTCGCAGCACGCTATTAGCGCTGCCAATCTGGGGGGCGTAGTCTATAAATACATTGACGTCAAATATTTGGCTGGATTTTTTAGCTATCTAGTTTGTGCCAAACTATTGACCTTATGGTCGCCATCCTAAACAATCGGCCTAGTAATGTCACATTGATATTTATGCGGCGAACCGTCCTACATGTGTGAAGCAGTTCCGCTTTTTGAACTTTCCGACGTACGGTCATTACGGTAGCCATTATCCGACGCAGCGGTGCCAATCGCTGTGATTTAAGACAAGAAGTCTTGGGGAAATTTTAAATGCGTCTGCACCTGTTCAAGGCAATACCGTTCGCTCTCGCCGCCAGTTTCGTACAAGCCCAGACACTGCCCCAAGCCATGCAACAGGCATTGGACGTACACCCGGAAATTCAGGCGGGTGTTAACAGCCGCATTGCCGCCGATTACCAACTGCGCGCCGCACAAGGTGGCTACCTGCCGCGTGTCGACTTGAACGCCGGTTACGGCCGCCAAGGAACCGACAACGCCACCACCCGCGCCAACAACCCAGGCGGCAATCACTGGGACACGCTCAACCGCGGCGAATCCAGCCTGCGCCTGCAGCAAATGATTTTTGACGGTTTCGCCACCTCCAGCGAAGTCGGGCGTCAACAAGCCAACGTTAATTCCCGCGCTTACTCCTTGCTTGGTACTTCCGAGCGCACCGCGCTGACCGTTGCCCAGGTGTACCTGGAAGTATTGACCCGCCGTGAATTCGTGCGCCTGGCCGAAGACAACCTGCGCAACCACGAGCGCATCTACGACCAGATCAAGTTGCGCACCCAGCGTGGCGTTGGCAACGGTGCCGACCAGGACCAGGCCGAAGCGCGCCTGGCCCAGGCCCGCAACAATTTGATCACCGAGCAGACCAACCTGGCCGACGCGCAGGTCAACTACCTCAGCGCCGTCGGCCAGATGCCCGACGAACTCGAGCGTCCGGCCCCGTTCATGGCCATGCTGCCAGCCGACCTGAACGAAGCGCGCCGCCAGATGCTCGACAACAGCCCGGTGCTGCGTTCGGCCGAGTCGGATATCTCTGCCGCCGAGAAGCAGTACGACGCCGCCAAATCCACGTTCTACCCACGCTTTGACGCTGAACTGGGCACCAACGCCGACAACAATGTCTCCGGTGACCCCAACCACAGCAATGGCTGGGAAGCGATGGTGCGCATGCGCTTCAACCTGTTCGCCGGTGGCAGCAACAAGGCCGACCTGCAATCGAAGTCCTACCAGGCCAACCAGGCGCTGGACATCCGCAACAACGCCTTGCGCCAACTCAATGAAGAGCTAGGCTTGGCTTGGAACGCCCTGAACAACGCCAACGCGCAATTGCCGGTCGCCCAGCAGTACGTGGATCACAGCACCCGCGTACGCACGTCCTACCAGCAACAGTTCAGCCTTGGTCAACGTACTCTGTTGGATTTGCTCGACAGCGAGAATGAATTGTTCACTGCTTCCCGCCGCCTGGAAGAAATCAAGAACATTCAGTTATTTACTCAGTACCGAATCAAGGCGACCATGGGCGAATTGCTCAAGAGCCAGGGAGTGGTTGCACCAATGGCCTCCGTCGTGCAGAACGACGTGAAACCTAAAGTCCAACTGCCTGGGATGAATTGAGCCACCCCAATAGCCCCATCTGTTAGTCGAGAGTGCGCCGCGTGGAACCTGAAGTCAGTCGAGTCCATCTCAGTCATGATCCACGCGCACTGCACGATGACCCGTTACTCGACGGGTTGTTGGCGCTCTGCGCCCTGCATCAGAAACCGGCCAGCGCGGCCATGCTCACCACCGGCCTGCCGCTGCCTTCGCAACGGTTGAGTGCCGAGTTGCTATCGCGTGCCGCTGCGCGGGCCGGGCTGCAAGGCCGGCTGCTGCAACGCAAGCTGGATCAGATCCCGACCATTGCACTGCCGGCGCTGCTGTTGCTCAAGGACGGTCGCAGTACCGTGCTGGTCGGCTGGCAGGGCGAAGATCAAGCGCGGATCCTGCTCAGTGAAAGCGACGGCGGTGAAGTACTGATCAAGCGCGAAGCATTGGCCGACGACTACATCGGCAAAGTCTTCTTTGCACAGCCGCAACACAAATTCGATGTCAATCACGGCAGCCTGATTCCGCGGGCACGCTCATGGTTCCGTGACACCCTCATGCGTTCGCGCTGGCTCTACACCGACGCCATCGCCGCCAGCTTCCTGATCAACATCATCGCCATGGCCGCGCCGCTGTTCGTGATGAACGTGTACGACCGCGTTGTGCCGAACCAGGCCACCGCCACCCTGTGGGTGCTGGCCGTGGGCATCTGCGGTGCCTACCTGTTCGACCTGATCCTCAAAAGCCTGCGCAGCCTGTGCCTGGACCTGGCCGGTAAAAAAACCGACCTGATCATCTCGGCCACGCTGTTCGAGCGCATCGTCGGCATGTCCATGAAGTACCGCCCGGCGCGGGTCGGCAGCTTCGCGCAGAACATCCACGAGTTTCAAAGCCTGCGCGACTTCCTCGCGTCTTTGACCCTCACCAGCCTGATCGACCTGCCGTTTACGCTGCTGATCTTCCTGGTCATCGCCATTCTCGGCGGGCATCTGGTGTGGATCCCGGTGCTGGCATTCCCACTGGCCCTGGGCATCGGCTACGCCTTGCAAAAGCCCCTGGTCGCGACCATGGAGCGCACCATGGCGCTGGCCGCCGAGCGCCAGTCGAGCCTGATCGAAACCCTCGCCGGGCTCGATGCGGTCAAGGTCAACAATGCCGAGAGCGAGCGTCAGTACGGCTGGGAACAGACCATCGGCACCCTGAGCCGGCTTGAGCTGCGGGTGAAGTTGCTGTCGGGCCTGTCGATGAACATGACCCTGCTGATCCAGCAACTGGCCGGCGTGATCATGATCGTGTTCGGCGTGTACCAGATCATCGACGGCAACCTCAGCATGGGCGGCCTGATTGCCTGCTACATGCTCAGTGGCCGCGCCTTGAGCCCGCTGGCCTCGCTGTCGGGCCTGCTGACGCGCTACCAGCAAGCCAAGGTCACCATGACCTCGGTGGACCAGATGATGGAGCTGCCCCAGGAGCGCAACTTCGAAGAGCGCCCCATGAGCCGGCGCACCCTGCAAGGCGCCATCGAGTGCCGGGGCCTGAACTTCACTTACCCGAACCAGCAGAACCCGGCGCTGAAAAACATCAACCTGGTGATCAAGCCAGGGGAAAAAATCGGCATCATCGGCCGCAGCGGCTCGGGCAAAAGCTCCCTGGCCAAGCTGATCGTCGGCCTTTACCAGCCCGACTCCGGCTCCTTGCTGGTGGACGGCGTGGACGTGCGCCAGATCGACGTGAGCGAGCTGCGCCACAACATCGGCTACGTGGCCCAGGATATTCAATTGCTGGCCGGCACCCTGCGCGACAACCTGGTATCCGGTGCGCGCTACGTCGAGGATGAAATGGTCCTGCAAGCCGCCGAACTTGCCGGCGTGCACGAATTTGCCCGCCTGCATCCCCAAGGCTACGAACTGCAAGTCGGCGAGCGTGGGCAGAACCTGTCCGGCGGCCAGCGCCAGAACGTCGCCCTGGCCCGAGCGCTGCTGCTCAACCCGCCCATGCTGCTGTTGGACGAACCCACCAGCGCCATGGACAACACCGGTGAAGAACGCTTGAAGCAACGCCTGCAAGCCGTGGTGCAAAACAAGACCGTGGTGCTGGTCACGCACAGAGCCTCACTGCTCTCCCTGGTCGACCGCCTACTGGTGGTCGACCGTGGGCAGATTCTCGCGGACGGCCCCAAAGCCGTGGTCATGGAAGCGTTGAAGAAGGGGCAGATCAGTGTTGCTTAACTCCATCAAGAGTGCGGTCGGCCGCTACTTCAAAGGCTCCGATTCGCTGCAGGGCCAGCCGCTGCCCGAGGTCAACAAGGCGCTGATCGAAGATGCCCCGCGGGTCATCCGCCTGACCATCTGGGCGATTATCGCGTTCTTTATATTCCTGGTGGTGTGGGCCGGTTTCTCCCAGATCGACGAAGTGACCCGTGGCGACGGCAAGGCGATTCCGTCATCCAAATTGCAGAAAATCCAGAACCTGGAAGGCGGTATCGTCGCCGAACTGTACGTCAAGGAAGGCCAGATCGTAGAAGCCGGCGCGCCGTTGATTCGCCTCGACGACACGCGGTTTGTCTCCAACGCCGGGGAAACCGAAGCCCTGCGCCTGGCCATGCAGCTGCGCGTCGAGCGTTTGAGCGCGCAGGTGGATGACCGCCCGCTGAACATCCCCGACGAGGTGCTCAAGGCCGCGCCGAGCCAGGCCGCCAACGAGCGCTCCTTGTATGAAAGCCGCCGCCAGCAGTTGAAAGACGAAGTCGGCGGCTTGCAGGAGCAACTCGTCCAGCGCCAACAGGAACTGCGCGAGTTCACCTCCAAGCAGGGCCAATACCGCAGCCAGTTGTCCCTGCAACGCCAGGAAATCAACATGTCCGAGCCGTTGGTGGCCCAGGGTGCGGTGTCGCCGGTAGAAGTGCTGCGCCTCAAGCGCGCCGAAATGGAAACCCGGGGGCAATTGGACGCCACTACCCTGGCGATCCCGCGTGCGGAATCGGCGATCAAGGAAGTGCAACGCAAGATCGATGAAACCCGCGGCAAATTCCGCAGCGAAGCCCTGACCCAACTCAACGAAGCCCGTACTGAACTGAACAAGGCCGAGTCCACCGGCCGCGCGTTGGAAGACCGGGTCAGCCGCACCCTGGTCACCTCACCCGTGCGCGGGATCGTCAAGCAATTGCTGGTCAACACCGTTGGCGGTGTGATCCAGCCGGGCAGCGACATGGTCGAAATCGTGCCGCTGAACGACACCTTGCTGGTAGAAGCCAAGATCCGCCCGCAGGACATCGCCTTCCTGCACCCTGGGCAGGAAGCGGTGGTCAAGTTCACCGCGTATGACTACACCATCTACGGCGGGCTGAAGGCCAAGCTCGAACGCATCGGTGCCGACACCATCACCGATGAAGACAAGAAGACCACCTACTACATGATCACCCTGCGAACCGACCGCAGCCACCTGGGCACGGACGAGAAGCCGTTGCTGATCATCCCCGGCATGGTTGCTTCGGTGGATATCATCACCGGCAAGAAAAGCATCCTCAGCTACCTGCTCAAGCCGATCATCAAGGCGCGGGCCGAGGCGTTGCACGAGCGCTGATCTTCAGCGCCTGTACCGACCTCATCGCAGGCAAGCCAGCTCCCACATTTGAATGTGTTCACCCATCAAAATGTGGGAGGGGGCTTGCCCCCGATGAGGCCGTCAACATCACGCTACAGCTCAAACCAAACGCCATATCCATATGCGCTAACGGTATTTAAGCTTCCATCCTTATGCCTATAAATTCACTCCCCTGTCCGCCGGGAATGAATCCAATGTCCACCACCACCGCCGCCCAAACCTTCGACATTCGCCCCTTCCCCGGCAGTGTCGGCGCCGAGATCATCGGCCTGGACTTATCCCGCCCAGTCAACGACCACCACTTCGCCCGCATCCACCGCGCACACCTGGACCACCACGTCATCGTGTTCCGCGACCAACGCATCACCCCCGAACAACAGATCGCATTCAGCCGCCGTTTCGGCGTGTTGCAGATCCATGTGCTCAAACAGTTCCTGCTGGCCAACCACCCTGAAATCCTGATCGTCTCCAACATCATCGAGAACGGCCAATCCATCGGCCTGGGGGATGCGGGCAAGTTCTGGCATTCGGACCTGTCATACAAAGAACTGCCCAGCCTGGGCTCAATGCTGCATGCCCAGGAACTGCCCTCTGAAGGCGGCGACACCCTGTTCGCCGATATGCATAAAGCCTGGGAGCAACTGCCAGGCCACCTGCGCAAAGCCGTCGAAGGCCGCAGTGCCGCGCACTCGTACACGGCGCGCTACAGCGAGACCAAATTCGAAGGCAACTGGCGCCCAACCCTCACCCCGGAACAGCTCGCCCAGGTTGCCGAAGTGGTGCACCCCGTTGTGCGCACCCACCCGGAAAACGGCCGTAAGGCGCTGTTCGTCAGCGAGGGTTTCACCACCCGTATTGTCGGCCTGCCCGATGACGAAAGCCGTGACCTGCTGGGCCAACTCTATGCCCACAGCGTGCTGCCGGAAAACATCTACCGTCATCAGTGGCAGCCCCACGACCTGGTGTTCTGGGACAACCGCTCGCTGATCCACCTGGCCGCCGGTTGCCCAAGCCATCTGCGGCGCAAATTGTTCCGTACCACCATTCAAGGGGATGCGCCTTTCTAACCCGATAAAGCCTGCTAGGATTGCGCCCAGTTCACTCTCAACGAACCACGAGTGCTTGGCATGCAACTACCGGACATGAACCTGCTGGTCGCCCTCGACGCGTTACTCGACGAGGGCAGTGTGGTGGGCGCCGCACGGCGGATGAATCTGAGCCCGGCCGCCATGAGCCGCACCCTCACGCGTATTCGCGAAGCGGTCGGTGACCCGATCCTGGTACGTGCCGGCCGTGGCCTGGTGCCGACGCCCAAGGCGCTTGAGCTGCAAGGCCAGGTGCGCAACGTGGTGGAGCAGGCTGCGTTGTTGTTCCGTTCGGCAGACCAGGTTGATTTGAGCACCTTGCGCCGCCGCTTCAGCGTGCGCGCCAATGATTTTTTCATCGGCGTATATGGCGGGCGACTGTTCGACACCATGGAGCGTATGGCGCCGCTGTGCGAACTGCGCTTCGTGCCCGAAGGCGATACCGACGATGAAGCCCTGCGCGAAGGGCGATTGGACTTGCGGGTGAGCAACACTATGCCGGCCAGCCCGGAAGTGAAGGTGCAGAACCTGTTCTCCACCACCTTTGTCGGCCTGGCGCGGCAAGACCACCCGTTGTTCGACGAAGAAATCACGGCGGCACGTTTTGCCAGCTATTCCCACATCAGTATCTCCCGGCGCGGCATCGCCCGTGGGCCCATCGACACCGCGTTGAATGCCCAAGGCCTGGAGCGCCGAGTGGCCATGATCGCCCCAGGCTTTCACGGTGCGATGTTCATGCTGCCCGATTCCGACCTGCTGCTGCCGGTACCCAAGGAAGCCCTCCTGAGCGCCAAGCGTCTGAACCTGCCACTGCGCGCGTTCGCCTTGCCGATTTCACTGCCAACCCTGGTCCTGGCCCAATCCTGGCACCCACGCTTCGACAAAGACCCGGCGCACAAATGGCTGCGTGAAACCATGCGCGCGAGTTGCCACGCCACCTGGCTGGAAGCGCAGCCCACCTGAAATCTGTAGGAGCGAGCTTGCTCGCGAAAAACGTCAACGATAACGCGTGCTTCCTGGGTGAACGCGGCGCCTATGGGTTTTTCGCGAGCAAGCTCGCTCCTACAGAGGGCAAGTCCCTTCCAAAATGTTGAGCCTTGAGGCTGTGATGAGTTGCGTCTGACGCACTTATAACCTGCCAACAAGTAACTTTTTGTCATGAGAGTGCCTGATTAAACTGCTCAGGTATTTCTCATTCCGAGTTACCTGTTCATGACGTCCCTCGCTGCCCCCGCTATCCAGGCCGCAGCCAAACCTACGGCCCTGAGCCCACCCGTGTTCGGCCTGCGCATCATCATCGGCCTGCTTGGCGTATTGCTGGCGGTGCTGGTCTCCGGGCTCAACGAGATGGTTACCAAGGTCGCCCTCGCCGATATCCGCGGTGCGCTGTACATCGGTTTTGACGAAGGCACCTGGCTGGTCGCGGCCTACACCGCCACTTCGGTCGCGGCCATGGCCTTCGCGCCGTGGTGTTCGGTGACGTTTTCCCTGCGTCGCTTCACCTTGTGCGCCATCGGTTTGTTCACCGTGCTGGGCATTCTCTGCCCGTTCGCACCCAACTACGAAAGCCTGTTGCTGCTGCGCACCGTGCAAGGCTTGGCCGGTGGCGCGCTGCCGCCGATGCTGATGACCGTGGCGCTGCGTTTCTTGCCGGCCAACGTCAAGTTGTACGGGTTGGCCGGTTACGCACTGACCGCCACCTTCGGCCCCAGCCTGGGCACGCCGCTGGCGGCGTTGTGGACCGAATACGTCGGCTGGCAGTGGGCGTTCTGGCAGATCGTCGCGCCGTGCCTGCTGGCCATGGCGGCCGTGGCCTACGGCTTGCCACAAGACCCGCTGCGCCTGGAACGCTTCAAGCAGTTCAACTGGCGTGGTTTGCTGTTGGGCTTCCCGGCGATCTGCATGCTGGTGATCGGCCTGTTGCAAGGCAATCGCCTGGACTGGTTCGAGTCAGGCCTGATTACCTTCCTGCTGTGTGGCGGCACAGTGTTGCTGGTGCTGTTCATGCTCAACGAATGGTCACAGCCGCTGCCCTTCTTCAACTTGCAGATGCTTGGCCTGCGCAACCTGGCGTTTGCCCTGATCGTGCTGGCCGGCGTGCTGATGGTGCTGACCTCGGTGATCATCATCCCGTCCAGTTTCCTCGCCCAAGTCCAGGGCTACCGGCCGCTGCAAACCGCACCGGTGATGCTGCTGATGGCGTTGCCGCAGTTGATCGCGCTGCCGCTGGTGGCGGCGCTGTGCAACCTGCGCTGGGTCGATTGCCGCTGGGTGCTGGGCATTGGCCTGAGTATGTTGGTGCTGTGCTGCCTCGGCAGTTCACACCTGACTTCGGCGTGGATTCGCGACGACTTTTATGGCTGGTACCTGCTGCAGATTTTCGGCCAGCCGATGGCTGTGTTGCCGCTGCTGATGCTGTCCACCGGCAGTATTCAACCCATCGAAGGGCCGTTCGCCTCGGCCTGGTTCAACACCGTCAAGGGCCTGGCTGCTGTGATCGCCACTGCGGTGCTGGATACATTGACCACCCAGCGCGGGCATTTCCATTCAACCATGTTGGTGGACCGCCTGGGCAATTCGCCCCTTGCCGACGCTGACGCGCCGGGCCTCGCCCACCGCGTGCACGAGCAGACCGTGGTGCTGACCTCTTCGGATCTTTACGTCGTCATGGCCGCTGTCGCGGTGGCGTTGATCCTGCTGATTTTCTGGATGCCCACGCGGATCTATCCGCCTCGCGCTCCGGCCTGACCACAAGGACTTTCCATGAAACGCAAAGACAAAATTGCCGTCTCCGTTATTGCTGTATTTGCCGTCGGCGTGCTGGTTTACCTGGTTGCGCCGGGCGTACTGGGCCGCAAGCACCAGACCACCAACGACGCCTTCGTCGCGGCTGATTTCACCCTGGTCGCTCCCCGCGTTGCCGGCTTCATCAAGGAGGTGCTGGTAGAAGACAACCAGCGTGTCAAGGCCGGGCAACTGCTGGCGTTGATCGACGACCGCGATTTTCGCGCCGCCGCCCAGGCCGCCGATGCCGACACCCTGGTCGCCCAGGCCCAGCTGAAAAACGCCAGCGCGACCCTGGAGCGCCAAAGCTCGGTGATCGCCCAGGCCCAGGCTACGGTGGCAGCGGATCGCGCCGAAGTGGCGTTTGCCGAGCATGAACTGAACCGCTACAACCACCTCGCTGGCGTCGGTGCGGGCACCGTGCAGAACGCCCAGCAAGCCAAGACGCGCATCGACCAGGCCACTGCGCGCCTGGCCAAATCCACCGCCGTGCTGGCCGCCGAACGCAAGCAGGTGGAGATCCTCACCGCCCAACGTGACGCCGCCGAAGGTGGGCTCAAACGCGCCCAGGCCGCGCTGGAAATGGCCAGTTATCAGCTGTCTTACACGCGCATTGTCGCGCCGGTGGATGGCATGGTCGGTGAGCGTGCGGTGCGGGTCGGCGCCTACGTGACACCGGGCAGCAAGATCCTTGCGGTGGTGCCCCTGGCCGAAGCCTATGTGGTGGCCAATTTCCAGGAGACCCAACTGTCCCATATGCACGCTGGCCAAGCCGTCCAGGTGCGGGTCGACAGCCTCGACGGCGAAGTGCTCAATGGCCACCTGGAAAGCCTGGCGCCGGCCACCGGGGTGACCTTCGCCTCGGTCAAACCCGACAACGCCACCGGCAACTTCACCAAGGTGGTGCAGCGTATTCCGGTGAAGATCATCCTCGAGCCGAACCAGCCACTGACCGAGCGCTTGCGCGTCGGCATGTCGGTAGAAGCCAGCGTCGATACCCGGCCCGTCGAGCAGCAGCGTGAGGTGGCCCAGCAATGAGACACCTCGCCTGGCTCACCCTGAGCCTTATCAGCCTGAGCGCCTGCACGGTCGGCCCGGATTTCCAACAGCCCGATGCCCCGCGCGTCGGCCAGTGGAGCGAACCCCAGGGCCGCCAGGCCGCCAGCCGCGCCGTCAGCGACCCCTTGCAGGAGCGCTGGTGGGACGTCTTCCACGATCAGCAGCTCTCGGCCCTTACGCGTCGCGCCCTCAGCGATAACCTCGACCTGAAACTGGCCAGCAGCCGCCTGCAACAAAGCCGCGCCATCCGCCAGGTGACTACGGCCGAGCGCTACCCCAACGTCGATGCCGGCGGCGCCTACCAACGCAAGCGCAACAGCGGCAAAGGCTTGAGCGATCCCTCCGGCGAGAATGGCCGTTCGGCCTTCAACCAATGGGACATGGGCTTTTCGGCCGCCTGGGAGTTGGACTTCTGGGGCCGGGTCAAGCGTGAAACCGAGGCCGCTGACGCCACGCTGGAAGTTGCCGAAAACGACCGTCGCGCCGTGTTGCTATCGGTGTTGGCCGAGACCGCCCAGGACTACATCCAACTGCGCGGCGTGCAAAATACTCGCGCTGTCACCGAGCAAAACCTCGACGTTGCGCGCCACAGCCTCAAGCTCTCGCAATTGCGGTTGGCCGACGGCGTGGCCACCGACCTGGACGTGGCCGAAGCCGCCGCCCAGGTCGCGGCTATCGAAGCGCGCCTGCCGGATCTACAGCAGCGCCAGGACCAGCTGATCAACGCCCTCAGTCTGCTGATGGGCGAGCCGCCTCAGGCCTTGCACGCGCAGTTGTCCAAAGACGCCCCTGTGCCGCAAACCCAACGCCAGGTCGCGATCGGCCTGCCATCGGAACTCGCCGAGCGCCGCCCCGACATCCGCCAGGCCGAAGCGCGCCTGCACGCTGCCACGGCCAGCATCGGCGTGGCCAAGGGCGACTTTTATCCACGCATCACCCTGTCCGGCAGCCTCGGCTCCCAAGCCATGCAACTCTCGGATTTCGGTTCCTGGGGTTCCCGTGCCTTTGCCTTCGGCCCACAGCTGAGCCTGCCGCTGTTCAACGGCGGACGCCTTCAAGGCATGGTGGATTTACGGGAGGCCCAGCAACAGGAAGCGGCCCTGGCCTACCAGCAAACCGTGCTGCGTGCCTGGCATGAAATCGACGACCAACTGACCCGCTACAACGCCAGCCAACTGCGCCGCGACAGCCTGGCTGAAGCCGTGCGCCAGAACCAAATTGCGCTGACCACCGCCCAACACCAGTACGTCGAAGGCGTGGCGGATTTCGTCAACGTACTCACCGTGCAGAGCGCGTTGCTGGCAACGCAGGAGCAGTGGGTGGAAAGCTCCACCGGCGTGTCATTGGCTATGGTCGGGCTGTACAAAGCGTTGGGAGGAGGGTGGGAGTCGGTGTACCCGTTGCAAGTGGTACAAGAATGATTTGGTGAAGTCGAGTGTAGGAATGTTCCTGATTTCAACATGAGTTCAATAGCCGAGAACACGAGCATTAATCTTGTGGATCAACCCTCAAGAGTCGTTCTTATGTTCATACCTGAAAACCCCTATGCCTCACCGCAAGCTGATCTCCAACTGACATCGGCCGGCGCCTCGACCTTTTTTATCGTGGCGCCGCGTAAGTTGGTATTGATGGTGCTGCTGTCTCAAGGTTTCTATACGTTTTATTGGTTATACAAGCATTGGAGTAATTATCGCGCCGCAACGGGCACCCGTGTATTACCGATCGTGCGGGCATTTTTTTCGATTTTTTTTGTGTATGCGCTGGTGATGAAAATCAAACAGGCGCTTGATCTGAAAGACCCGTCTTACCGGTGGTGGCCTCGTTGCTTTGCGCTTGGCTGGATAACCTGTGCCTTCCTACCCTTTACCTACGTGTGGTTCGTCTCGTCTCTTACCGCATTGAAGGTGGGCCTGTGCTTCGCCATCGTGCAGGTCGCGATGACTGTGCAGATTCAGCATGCGGTAAACCACTTGGAAAATGACTCGAGAGGGCAAGCCAACACCCGCATAACGTGGGCCAATGGTATTTGGATCTGCATCGGCATGTCTTTCTGGGTGGTTGGGATCAGCTCTGCGCTAGGCCTGGGAACGTTCGTTTTGGACCAATGATGAGAGAGTCCTGGCGTCATGCTGGGCGCTAAAGCACAAAGAGTTTTTTCAGTTTGTCGGGCGTTGCATCGTCGAGCACACCAAACATGCGCGTCGAGGAATACTGGTTTGGGGTCAGTGGCAAACTCAGCGGGTCAATCGCAAAGGCGTCGGGCCGTGCGAGCCAACTGTTGGCGTAGCGAAAAACGAATCCATTCCCATGCATGGCCACCTCGCCAACAGGGACCGGGTCACCGACACAGTGAGCTGAAAAAACAAAAGCATTACCAATCGGCTTCCAGGACATCGGGTTCTCCTTCAGTGCGAATTCGCTCAGGCTCACGGGCGAGGCTCATGGTAATCCCAACCTGGTCAAGCTCTGGTGACGCGATGCTCGCCATGCCTTCTTCCAGGTCCATCGCGCTCAGCACATTCATCAACACGCCGAGGGAGACGCCGGCCTCGCCCTGTCTCAGCCGCTGATAGGTCTGCCGTGTAATGCCCGCACGGCTGCATATGGTGGATATTTTCAACCGACGACGAATGCGGGCTATTTCGATACCGTTGCCGATACCTCTCATCAGTTCAGCGCTTCTCTCTGAGATGTACCCTTTGTGCGGGTAGGGTTTGGCTATCTCTTGCATGATATATCACTCTTTAAAGCGGTAAAGGTAACTTATATCATCCAGGCTTCTAAGACCACCTTCAAAAAATCGGCTCGATCCCTAATGGCTTTTTGTAGGAGCGAGCTTGCTCGCAAAAAACTCACAGGCGCCGCGTTCAATCAGGAAACACGCGTTATCGTTGACGTTTTTCGCGAGCAAGCTCGCTCCTACAGGTGTTAGCAAACTTCAAAGATTCTGCAAAAACACCACATACCCCCGAAACCACTCATTGCCCTGCAGATACCCCGGCTCTTGCCACTCCCCGCCCTGAATCAAGCCAATCTTGAACGGCACCCCCAGCCGATTCATCCGCGGCAAATACGCCGCGTAATCCGGGATGCTGTGACGCCCTTGATAGGTCTGCACCACCACTTCATCCACCACGCCCTTGAGCTGGGCGATGGCGGCCGGGTCGGCGTTGCTGCTCCAGTCCATCAGGCCGGTGATGCTCAGGCGCAGGTCGGCGGGCAGGCGTTGGCGCAGGTCGCGCAGGAAGTCGGCGTATTCGTGCAGGTATTGGGTGCGGGCGTCGAAGTCGATCTGGATACCGATCACCGGGTTGCCGGCGTCTCGCCAGCGTTGCACCTGGCCAAGCACCTGGGTGTAGACCCGTTCCGGCCAGCGCAGGGTGTGGGCGCGGTACACCACCCAGACCTGGCCTTGGGTAAGGCGCGGCACGCTCATGCCCTGGGCGATCAGTTGTACGCCGCGCTGGGGCGCGCGGCGGGTGGCGTTGATCTGGCCTTGCAGGATGTACAGGGTTTTTGCCTGCTTGATCACCGGCTGAGGCGTGACCCCGCTCCACAGCCAGAAGGCGTCGTAGTCGCCTGCGTTAACGGCGCCAAAGGCCGGGCTTGCCAGCAACAGCAAGCCCAGCCACAGCGGCTTCACCAGTAGTACTGCAGCGATTTGCCCCACTGGGTATCGGCAAAACCGCTCTTTAGTTGGCGGAACCAGGCCTTGCGCACCGCCGGCGCTACGTCTTCGCCGCCGCAGCTGTTGTAGCCGGCCGGCGCGTAGCAGTTGATGGCGCGGAACAACGCGTAGGCCTTGTCGGTTTTCGGCGCCTTGGCGTTGGCGATCACCTGTTTGTAGCCGTCCAGGCGCGAGAAGGTTTCACCTTTGAAGTCCGAGGCGGTGCTGCCCAGGCTGCCGGCAGCGCGGGGTTGTTCCAGGGGCATGCCGTCCAGGCCGTTGCGCAGGATGAACTCACCGAAGCAGTTCAAGGCGTGCGGTTTTTTGGCCTCGTCCTGCAAAGTCGCGGCGGTTTGCGCGATGCTTGGGCAGGCGTAGCCGGATTCGGCCTTGTCGCCGTTCCACTGGAACAGCTTCAAGGTCTGGCCGCTGGTATAGGTGTAGCCCAGGCTGGTGCCGAGCTTGTCGTCAGAGAGCGAGGCCTGCTTGAGATCATCGGCGAAGGTGGCGTACTGGCCGCGCAGCAGGTCTTTGTAGAGCAGCACGAATTGCGCACTCTGGCGCTCGATCGGGTCGCTGGCGTTGGCGATCTGCTGGCGCAGCAGGTCGGGGCCGGCGACGTTGCGCAGTAGGATGTAGCGCACTTGCTTGGCGCTGATCGGCGAGTCGGCGGCGAACACCTTGGCCAATTGGCCGCTGCGCTCGTAGTTCATGGCCAGCGCCAGTTCCAGTTGGTCGCGTTGCAGCGGTTGCTTGGCCAGCGGCAGCAGTTGCAGCCACAGGGCTTCGGCGCCCTTCCAGTCCTGCTTGGCTTCCAGTGCCAGGGCGCGCAGAGTCTGTTGGCTGAAGGCGAAGTAATCCAGGGTTGACGGCACGTCCGCCGGCAGGTGCTTCAAGGCCGCGTCGGGTTGGTGTTCGACGTACAGGGCATAGCTGGCTTGCAGGAAGTCAAACCGCGCCGGCTCACTGGCGAAGGTGCTCTTTTGCTTATCCAGGTCTTCGCGGCTCAACAGCGGCGGGGTGTGGGCGCGCATCGCCATCAGGTCGCTGACCACTTGCAGCATCGGGCTGTTCGCGGCTTTGTTGCCGACCATCAGCAACTTGAGGTCGGCCTCTTCCACCAGTTCGTCCACGCTCACATTACGCTGGGCGTCGGTGGCCTCGGTAAATTGCCAGGTGAAGTCTTCGGCAAGCCTGGCGTCGTCGTTCGCCAGCCAATGCACGCGGCGCAACAGGCCACGGGCGGACGCAACGTAATCGCCCTGTGGGTAAGTTTTCAGGTAACTGAGAAAACCTTCTTCGGCATCGCTCAAGGCCGACTTATCCACATGCTCGCGCTGCGGCATGCCGTATTCATCGAAGGCTTCGGCCTGGGCATGATTCAGCGACGTACGCGCAGTCATGTACAGCGCCGTTTCCTTCAGCCACGGCACATCGCTGGTGGAGGCAGCGGCGAACCCGCGCTCGGCGTAATCGAAACGCCCGCTGTAGAAATCGCCGGCGGCCTGCAAATAGGTGCGAAACAACTGAGCATTGGCCGACGGGGTCAGCTGCGCGTCCACCACCTGGCGGCTCCAGTCACAGGTGGTCAGCAACTGCAGGCGTGCTTTGACCAACACATCGCGCTCGGCGGGCGGCATCTGGGCTTTGATCACCTGGCTGATAAACGCCGTGGCGCTGTCATCGTCATTGCTGCGGCAACGGCTGCCTTCGCCATTCAGGAAGGCCTGGCCTGCGGTCTTGTACTCCTCGCGCTTGATACCCAGGGGCTGGAGCAGCGTGTCGAGTTCGGCTGTGCGTGAATCGTCAGCCTTGTTATCCGGCTCCTCAGCCGTAGCCGGAACCGGCACCAGGCGATACACCGGAAACGGCACCGGGCCGAAGCCTTGGGCCAAATCGTCTTCGCCCAAGGCATTGGGGGCCAGGGGCGCGGCTTTTTTGTCGGCCAGCAACAGGCGCAGGTTCACTCGGCTGTCGTTACCAGGGCTGAGAAACGGCTGGTTGCTGCACGGCTCGTAGCCGTCACGCGACACCCGCCAGTCGGGGTAGCACGAGTCGTCAGAACTGGCCTGGGCCGGTAGGGAAAAACCGGCCAGCAGGGCCAGGGCCAGAGGTGACAGCAAACCGATACGCATAACGTTTCCTTGATCCTGAGTCCTTGGAGAGGGGGCAATAATAGCCTGATCCGACGAGTGCTTCGGTGAAGGCCTACACAAATTGCTGATTTGTCCGATTCCAGCGGCGAGGCCAGGGCTTTT
Organism: Pseudomonas sp. L13; assembly: GCF_009935965.1. Taxonomy (NCBI): domain Bacteria; kingdom Pseudomonadati; phylum Pseudomonadota; class Gammaproteobacteria; order Pseudomonadales; family Pseudomonadaceae; genus Pseudomonas; species Pseudomonas sp. L13. Next base: position 66,177 of record NZ_QODJ01000019.1, on the reverse strand, counting down.
GGCCTAGAGTGGCGGTGTTTGCGCATGCGCAGTGTTTGCCCTGTAAGAGGGCAGTAGTAGCGGAGTCGATATGCGTCGGTCTGTGGTAGAGCAAAACGGAAAAGTCGAGGCATTGCCCGCCTTCCATCGCTTGAGCTGGGAGGGTGCCGGCTGGCTCAGCCGCCTGTGGTGGGTGCCGATCCTGGCGCTGGCCATGGCGCTGCGGTTTTACCACCTCACCTCGGCGGCGATCTGGGGCGACGAAGGCTCAAGCCTGTTGCTCAGCGAATACGCCCTGGCCGACCTGTGGTTTCACGCAGCCCATGATGTGCACCCGCCGCTGTATTTCTTCCTGCTGCGCGGTTGGATCGAGGTGTTCGGCGACAGCATCGGCTCGATTCGCAGCCTGAGTGCGATCCCCGGTGTGGCCGTCGTGGGCCTGGGCATCTGGCTGACACGGCAATTGTCCACCCGACGCGCGGCCGTGCTGGCGGGGATCCTGTTGGCGCTGCTGCCGACCGCAGTGCGCTACAGCCAGGAAGTGCGCATGTATTCGCTGCTGGGCGTGTGGCTACTGGGCGCCACGCTGGCGCTGGTGTACTGGGTGAAGCAGCCCGAACGCACGCGCTATGGGGCTGTGTATGTGCTGTTGATGAGCGCCGGCTTTTATACCCACTACTTCACCGCGCTGTGCGTGCTGGTGCATTGGGCGTACCTGGGGTTGCAGGCGCCAGGTCAGCGCTTGATCACGCGGCCTGCCTGGTGGGCGGCCAACGTGGCGATAGTGTTGTTGTATCTGCCCTGGCTGCCCAGCCTGCTGGATTTGGTGCAGCACGTCGAACAGCTCAAAGTCGGCGGCGACATTGGTTGGGAAGAGCCGGTCAACCTGCTGTCTCTGCCGTCGATGGTCTGGCAGTTTTTGTTGCAGGATGAAGGTCTCGGCCTGTGGTCGCCGCTGTTCTGGCTGTTCCCCCTGTTGCTGGCCGTGGTGGTCGTACTGGCGGCCTGGCGCAACCCCGCGGCGCGCCTGCCGGCACTGTTTTGCCTGCTGCCGCTGCTGCTGGTCTATGGCGTGTCTTTTATCTCGCCGGTGTTTATCGAGCGTTACCTAACGGTGTATGCGTTGGGCCTGCCGATAGTCCTGGCGCTTGCCATCGACCGTCTGCCGTACCGTTTGTCCTGGCTGGGCGTGGCGCTGTTCGCGCTGTTTGTGGGCGTAGAACTGCTGGGGTTGAAGAACAATTTTGAGGTGGATGAACACGACCAGTTCAACGTGCCCGTGGAGTTCGTCAATCGCAACTACCAGGAAGGCGACCGCATCGTTCTCAGTGACATGATGTGGTACCTCAGCTACGTGTATTACGACCAGACAGACGCCCAACTGCAGCTCTTCACACCGCCCAAACCCGACGGCACCGCGACTCGTCCGAATGCCTATGGCTTCGGCACGCTGGTGGACCAGGACGGTGGCCGCATCTATCTGGACCGCCTGTCCGCACTGCCTGCTCAAACGCGACGGGTATGGTTAATCAGCAGCAACGAAGCCCCGGATGAATTTGCGCCACTGCCCAACGGCTGGCGCGAACTCAGTCGCCAGGACGGCGGTGGCGCCAGGGCGCGGCTGTTCGTGCTATGCAACGCACCGGCGCCGCAACCTGAAGGCTGCCGCTAGACTCACTTCAACCTGTTTATGAGGAGCCTTTCATGGAATCGCCAGTACACAGCTTGCCGGCTTTGTTCAAACAGCTTGGCTTGCCGCACGACCCGGCCAGTATCGAGCAATTTGTCGCCTCTCATTCGCCGCTCAAGCCGGAGTTGAAACTGGCGGACGCGTTTTTTTGGACGGATAGCCAGAGGGCGTTTTTGCGTGAGGAAATTCTGGACGATGCGGATTGGGCAGTAGTGGTGGATGAGTTGAACTTGATGTTGCGGGGTGGGCGAGGGGTGTAAAAAACTGAGCAGAAAGGCCAAAACTTGAAAAAAATTGATGAGGCTTGAAAAAATCTAGGCTTTAATCGCGCAAGTGAACTTTTTCTGAGGTCGCGCGATGTCTTTGGTCGGCTATGCCCATCTTCACCAACTCCTCGGGTTGAAAGCCATTGCGCCTGCTCGTTCCGCGATGGTCAAGCCCGTCACCCGCATCTCGTTGATTGGCGATTGCCTTGCTGTTCCCCAAGCGGTTGCGCCTGCAGCCGATTCGGTGCTCGACCATATTCTTTTTGCCCTCAAGCACGAAGGCATAAATCTCGCAATTCTCGCTCAGGCACTTGACGCGGTCAGCGCAGATCAATTGCTGCAAGAGCTGAATAAGGCACCTAACGGCGTATTCATCCGCAAGGCCTGCTATTTATGGGAGGGCCTGACGTTGCAACGGCTCGATTACAGCAAACCTATCAACAGCCGAGTTTCTCCCCTGTTTGATCCGCAACGCTACGTAACGGGGCCGTCTACACGCAATTCTCGCTGGCGTATCGACTTCAACGGTTTGGGCTCATTGGCCTATTGCGCGACAGTCGAGCGTACGTCTGAAATCGACGCCTTACTGAGTCTAGACATACTGGGCCGTGCCAAATCCTTCATGGCCACCCTCCCACCCGAAATGATGGACCGCGCCATCCAGTGGGCGTACCTGCACGAAACCCGCGATTCATTTGCCATCGAAAAAGAACAACCCAGCGAAGAAAAATCCCGTCGTTTCGTCCAACTCCTGCGCCAGGCCCACGAAGGCCGTTTGCTCACCGAGGACTACTTGGTCGAGCTGCAAAACAGCACCGTCTCCAACCCCTTCGACAAAGCCGTCGCGTTTCGCCACGAACAGAACCATCTGCACAACGGGCTGCGCGGCGCAGCCGGTGTGAGCTACGTACCGCCAGCCCCTGCGCTTTGCCAGGAACTGATGGAAGAGCTGATGGCCTTCGCCAACCAGCCCGTGCGAGACGTCGATCCTTTGGTTGCGGCCGCGGTCACCGCTTTCGGTTTCGTGTTCCTGCACCCGTTCATGGACGGTAATGGGCGCCTGTCTCGCTTCCTGATTCACCAGACGCTCTGCCACTACGGCGCACTGGAAAATGGCTTGCTGCTACCGGTCTCCGTCGCCATGAAGCACGAGGAACAAGCCTATCTGGAGGCACTCAAGACCTTCTCCCAGCCGACTCGGGAATTCTGGAACGTCACTTGGCTGGATGCGGACCATATGGCGTTCGACTTCATCGGCCACCCTTCGATCTATCGCTACTGGGATGCGACCCGCTGCGTCGAATTCACCCTGCAAATGGCCCGCCGCGCACTGGAAGTGGAACTGCGCGAAGAAACCGAATTCCTCGACCGTTACGACCGTGTGATCAAAGCGGTGAACCAACGCTACGACGTGCGCGGCAGTGATCTGTCGAAGCTGGTGATGATGTGCCTGGATAACGGTGGGAAGCTTTCCAAGCATCGGCGTAAGCAGTTTCAGTACAGCGTGGCGGAGGAGGTGTTTGGGTTTATTGAGAACGAGAGCCTGAGATTGATGGGCGAGTAAGAGGTCATCCAGTCACGCCAGATGAGGCGTATGAAAAAAAGGAGGGTGCAAAATGAGCCATCGCAGAATTTGGCTGTTTTGGGGAGCGATGGATGCGATTTATCTCATTTGGTATGCGTCCAATAGTTTTTTAAACAATAGAATTCCGTATCTAAGTGATGTGATAAGCGCTTCAAATGTTTTGCGAACGCACGGTGAGGTGCAAATAGTTATGTTTGTGGGGGCGTTGGTTTTACAGGCCTCAATTTTTGCATCCTGCGCCATGTTTTTTCTTCAGAAAAAATCAGTCGTGTGGCTTGTCTTTTTTCAAACCCCCTTACGACTGGTGCTCGTTATCCCCTCCGTTTCGCTCCTGTTGATTGGCGCTCGAGTTTTGCCGCAGTACAACGTACTGGCAATGGCTGGATTGATCGGTGCGTCGGAGATTTTAAAAGTCTGGAGCGTTTGGCGATGGAGCAAAAAATGCTGACGCTGACCTAATGTGGGAGCGGGCTTGCCCGCGAAGGCGGCGTGTCAGTCACTGAATATTCAACTGAACCACCGCTTTCGCAGGCAAGCCAGCTCCCACATTTTGTTTGTCGTATGGCGAATATCGCGATTTGCTGGTGCCCACCCTCAAATCCCCTTTACTCAAGCCACATCCCACCACTCATCTGCGAAATTGTTTCAAAACTTGACGGCAAACCCTTCCTCCACCATATTGATAGTTAGCAAACTAACTGTATGCGAACTATCCAGTGCCTCAATCCCTCGAACAACTCCAGATGAGCCTCAGCAGCAGCATGGTGGTGGGCGCCCGTAATTGGCGCAAAATCTGCCAGACCACGCTGGTCAGCTATGGCATCTCCGAAGCCTGCGCCGTGCCGTTGTTGATGATCGGTCGCTTGGGCGACGGAGTGCATCAAGTCAAAGTCGCCCAGGCTTCCGGTATGGAAAGCCCATCACTGGTGCGCCTGCTCGACCGGCTGTGCGGTGACGGTTACGTCTGCCGCACCGAAGACATCCACGACCGACGCGCCAAGGCCCTGAGCCTTACCGAGCGTGGCCGTGAGTTGGTGCAGGCGGTGGAGGCGCAACTGGTGCGTCTGCGCAAGGACGTGTTGGCGGATATCGCCGCCGACGATCTGCAAGCCGCACTGCGTGTATTGCGCGCCTTCGAAGCGGCTGAGGCTGTGTCGCCTTGAACGGATTTTTTACCGGCTTCCCGCCTGCCCGCGACTGGTTCTACGGGGTGCGTACCTTCGCCGCGTCGATGATTGCGTTGTACATCGCCATGTTGATGCAAATGCCACGTCCGTACTGGGCGATGGCCACGGTGTATATCGTCTCCAGCCCGTTTGTCGGGCCCACCAGCTCCAAGGCTTTGTACCGCGCCATTGGCACCTTTATGGGCGCAGCTGCGGCGGTGCTGTTTGTGCCGATGTTCGTGCAGTCGCCTTACCTGTTGGTGGTGGTGATCGCGTTATGGACGGGCACCTTGCTGTTCCTCTCGATGCACCTGCGTACGGCCAATAATTACGCATTGATGCTGGCCGGCTATACCTTGCCGCTGATCGCCCTGCCAGTAGTGGATAACCCCTTGGCCGTCTGGGATGTGGCCGAGGCGCGTACCGAAGAAATCTTCCTCGGCATTGCGGTCGCGGCAGTGGTGGGCGCGATGTTCTGGCCACGGCGCCTGATGCCGGTGTTCGATGGCTCGGTGGCCAAGTGGTTCAGCGACGCTCAGGTCTACAGCCAGCGCTTTCTCAGCCGCAAGGTCGACCCCGAAGAAGTCAGCAACCTGCGCGGGGGCATGGTCGCTACCTTCAACACCCTCGAATTGATGATCGGCCAACTGCCCCACGAAGGCGCGCGCCCGCAGACCGTGCGCAACACCAAGGAACTGCGCGGGCGCATGATTCACCTGCTGCCGGTGATCGACGCATTGGATGATGCGGTGTATGCCATTGAGCACCGTGCGCCGGAGTTTCTTGATCAGCTCACGCCGCTGCTGGAAGAGGCCAACGCCTGGCTGCAAAGCACCACCGAAGCTGCGCCACTGGAACGCTGGCGCGTGCTGCGCGACAAGATCGACGCCGCCCAACCCCGAGGCGAAGCGCTGGATGACCGTCACACCTTGCTGTTCTCCAACGCCCTGTACCGCTTGGGCGAATGGGTCGACCTGTGGCAAGACTGCCGCAGCCTGCAAGCCGCCATCCAGTGTGAAAGCCAGGACACCTGGCGCGCCGTCTACCGCCACTGGCGCCTGGGCCGGCTCACGCCGTTCCTCGACCGTGGGCTGATGTTCTACTCGGCGTTCTCCACCGTCACCGCAATCATCGTCGCCTCGGTGCTGTGGATTCTGCTGGGCTGGACCGACGGCGGCAGCGCCGTCATCCTCGCCGCCGTGGCGTGCAGCTTCTTCGCCTCGATGGACGACCCGGCGCCGCAGATCTACCGGTTCTTTTTCTGGACCGCCATGTCGGTGCTGTTCGCCAGCCTGTATCTGTTTCTAGTGCTGCCCAACCTGCATGACTTCCCCATGCTGGTGCTGGCCTTCGCCGTGCCGTTTATCTGCATCGGCACCCTCACCGTGCAGCCACGCTTCTACTTGGGCATGTTGCTGACGCTGGTGAACACCTCGTCCTTCATCAGCATCCAGGGCGCCTATGACGCGGACTTTCTTAACTTCGCCAACGTCAACCTGGCCGGGCCCGTGGGTCTGCTGTTCGCGTTCGTGTGGACGCTGATCGCCCGGCCATTCGGCGCTGAACTGGCGGCCAAGCGCCTCACCCGTTTCAGTTGGCGCGATATCGTCAGCCTCACCGAGCCCGCCACCCTGGCCGAGCATCGGCACATGGCCGCACAAATGCTCGACCGCCTGATGCAGCACCTGCCGCGCCTGGCTCTCACCGGCCAGGACACCGGCATCGCCCTGCGCGACCTGCGTGTTGCACTAAACCTGCTCGACCTGCTGGCCTACTCGCCACGCATCCTCGGTGTGCCACGGGTGTTGCTCAACCAGGTGGTGGAGGGTGTGGGCGGTTACTTCAAGGCGTGCCTCAAGGCGGGTGAACGCTTGCCTGCGCCCAGCGGTCTGCTGATGACCCTGGACCGCACGCGCCGCGCCCTCAACGGCCAGGGCCTGCAAGACGAAGACGACACGCGCCTGCATCTGCTGCACGCCTTGGCCGGCCTGCGCCTGGCGCTGTTGCCCGGCGTGGAGTTCATTGGCGGTACAGAGATGCAAGCGCCGTTACCTGATGGAGCGCCTTTATGATCGGTGACCTGGATATCAGCGGGGTGTTCCTGCCTACGCTGCTGGTGCTGATGGGCATTACTTATGTGTTGTTTCTGGTGGTGCACGGGCTGTTGACGCGCATGCACTTCTATCGCCTGGTCTGGCACCGGGCATTGTTCAATGTGGGGCTCTACGCGCTGTTGCTGGGCGCGGTGGACTCACTCAGTCGATATTTGATGACATGAAAAAACCTTTTTTGACTATCGGCCGTGTCGTCCTGACGTTGTTGGTCGTGAGTTTCGCGGTCGTCGTGGTGTGGCGCATGGTCATGTACTACATGTTTGCGCCCTGGACCCGTGACGGCCACATCCGTGCCGACATCGTGCAGATCGCCCCGGACGTGTCCGGGCTGATCCAGCGCGTGGACGTGCGCGACAACCAGTTGGTGACCAAGGGCCAGGTGCTCTTCGCCGTTGACCAGGACCGCTTCAAGCTGGCCCTGCGCCAAGCCCAGGCCGCCGTGGCCGACCGCCAGGAAACCCTGGCCCAGGCCCAGCGCGAGTACAAGCGTAACCGTGGCCTGGGCAACCTGGTGCCCAGCGAACAACTGGAAGAAAGCCAGTCCCGCGTCGCCCGCGCCCAATCGGCCCTGGCCGAAGCGCAAGTAACGGTGGACTCCGCCCAACTCAACCTCGACCGCTCGGTGATCCGCAGCCCCGTGGACGGCTACGTCAACGACCGCGCACCGCGTACCCAGGAATTCGTCACCGCCGGGCGCCCGGTGCTGTCGGTGGTGGACAGCAACTCGTTCCATATCGACGGTTACTTCGAAGAGACCAAGCTCGACGGTATCCACGTCGGCATGGGCGTGGACATCCGTGTGATCGGCGACAATGCGCGCCTGCATGGCCACGTGCAGAGCATCGTCGCCGGTATCGAAGACCGCGACCGCAGCAGCGGCTCCAACCTGTTGCCCAACGTCAACCCGGCGTTCAGTTGGGTGCGTCTGGCCCAGCGGATCCCGGTGCGGATTGCCTTTGATGACGTGCCGGCGGACTTTCGCATGATCGCCGGGCGCACCGCGACGGTGTCGATCATCGACGACAAGGTCAAAGACGGGGACAAACCATGAAGCGGCTTCTGGCAACCGCTTCCCTGGGGTTGTTACTGTCGGCCTGCCAAGTGGTGGGGCCCGATTACAAATTGCCGGAACAGGCTGCGGTCAACCGTGGCGACCTGCAAGGGCCGATCATGGGCGAGGGCAGCCACGTCGTCTCGGCACCGGTGCCGGCCGATTGGTGGAGGCTGTACAAAGACCCGCGCCTGGACGAGCTGGTGCGCCAGGCCATGGCCTCCAACACCGACCTGCGCGTGGCCGCCGCCAACCTGCAGCGCTCGCGTTACCAGGTGCAGCAGGCTGAATCCGCTGGCGGCTGGAGTGCCGGCGTCAAGGCCGAGGCCCAGCGCTTGCAGGAGTCTGGCGAGGCCTTCTTGCTGCCGGACAAAGTCCCGGTAGGCAATATCGGTAGCGTCGGGATTACCACGTCCTATCAATTCGACCTGTTCGGCACCTTGCAGCGCGGCATCGAAAGCGCCAAGGCCAGCGCCGATGCCACCCAAGCCGCGGCGGATATCGCCCGTATTACCCTGGTGGCCGATGTGGTGCGCTCCTATACCCAGGTGTGCGCGGCCAACGAAGAACTGGCGATTGCCAACGAGTCCCTCGACCTGCAAGCCCAGAGCACCAAACTGACCCAGCGCCTGCGCGATGCCGGGCGTGGCGATGAGACCCAGGTGACTCGCTCGCAAACCCAATACAAATCCTTGCGCGCCGACATACCGCGCTATGAAGCCTCGCGTCAGGCGGCGTTGTTCCGGCTGTCGATGTTGCTGGCCAAACCGGTCGACCAACTGCCCGCGGGCACCGGCACCTGCGCCGAGCTGCCACATATCGCCCAATTGCTGCCGGTGGGCGACGGCGCCACGCTGCTCAAGCGCCGCCCGGACGTGCGCCAGGCCGAACGGCAACTGGCTGCCGCGACCGCACGTATCGGCGTGGCCACCGGCGCGCTGTATCCGGATATCAGCATCGGCGCCACGGTAGGCACCGTGGGCCTGCTGGAAAACCTCGGTACACCGGCCACCAACCGCTGGGGCTTTGGCCCGATGATCAGCTGGACCGTGCCGACCAACGGCGCCCGCGCCCGTGTGCATGAAGCCGAAGCTGCGACCCAGGGCGCCCTGGCCCACTTCGACGGCGTGGTGCTCAATGCCATCCGCGAAACCCAGACCGGCCTGGCCCAATACACCGCCGTGTTGCAACGCCGCGACGCCCTAGCCGACGCCGAACAGTCGGCGCGAGAAGCGGCAGGCCAGACCCACCGCTTCTTCCAGGCCGGCCGCGAATCCTTCCTGGCCGATCTGCAAGCCACGCGCACCTACACCGATATGCGTGCGCAATTGGCGGCCGCCAACACCCAGGTTGCGATGAGCCAGATCGACCTGTTCCTGGCCCTGGGCGGCGGTTGGGAAAGCGGACGAACGCAAGGGCAAAAACCCGGCAAACCGTGAGGTGATTGCTATGCTTTCTTGGGTGAGGCCCGCTGACGCCTCGCCCGACAAAGCTCGCGTTTGCTCATGGGGATTCCAAGAATGAAAAACCCTTATGCTCCCGCTTTCTGGTGCGTGCTCTTTGCACTGGTGTTGTTATCGGCCGCGTATTTTTATGGCGTCATGCTCGCCCATCAACTCGACAAGGCCATGGTGTTCCTCGACAGCGCCTGCCTGGTGATCGGCACCTTGTCCATCGGCGTGGTGGCCTGGGCGTCGTATCAAAACCTGCGGGTGAAGAAAAAACTCCTCGAACAGGGCAAGACCCGCGTGGCGATCTGGGACACCAAGGTTGCCCTGCGCCGCGTCGAAACCGTATTCGACCGCTATTTCTGGGGCAGCTACTGGCAGCCGGGGCGCACGTTCCAGGAAGTCATGGGCGACCTCACCGGCACGCCGCTGGAAAAAAGCCTCGAAGTCCTGAAAAAACAATGCGTGCTGCTGGACCGACAGGTTGCCGACGGTAGGCATTGGCTGGATAACGCGCGGGAATTGTCCGACGTGGCCACGCAAATGGCCCGCGAGCGCTACCAGCTGGATTTTTGCGACCCCAAGGCCGACACCCCCGGCAATGCCGTGATACACCGCGAATTCGAGGTGTTGGTGTACACCTGGACCGCGCGCTTGAAGAGTTTTGATCACCAACTGGATGAAGTCGAACAAGAGTACTCCTGAACTCCTGCTGAACTGATCCCTCTGAAAGGCTGGGCCGTTTACGCCCGCCAGTGCTAATCTTCCCCAGCCTTTGGCCTCTCGGGCCACGACTGTAGGAGCGAGCTTGCTCGCGAAAGACGCCATTGATAACGCGTGCATTCTGAATGAGCGCGGTGCCTATGCGGTCTTCGCGAGCAAGCTCGCTCCTACAGGGACCCCTATAGGGTTCAAGGAAGACAGCCCACTTCTCACAGGATTTGATCAGGTCACTTCATGAATAAGCCAGCCGTTGTTTTCTTGGGTTTTGTTGTCGCCGTCGGCGCCGTCAGTGCGGGCGGTGCCTGGTACACCGGTAAACAACTGGAGCCGGTCCTGCAAACCGCTATCCAGAGCGCCAATAAAGAACTGCAGACCTCCATGGCCGGCGTCGATGGCAGCGTGACCCTGGAGCTGGTGTCCCTGGACCGTGGCGTGTTCAGCAGCACCGCGCACTATCGCCTCAAGGGCCAAGGCAGCGTGTTCGGCGAAGACAACCCGAACCCTGAATTGCTGTTCGTCGACCATATCGAACACGGCCCGCTGCCGTTCTCGCGCCTGGTGACCCTCAAGTGGTTGCCGGTCATGGCCACCAGTCACTACGAACTGGAAAAGAACCCCACCACCGAAAAATGGTTTGCCGCCAGCAAAGACGTGTCGCCGCTCAAAGGCGTGGCGAATATCGGCTATAGCCGTTCGGTCAGCGGCAACATCGAACTGCTGCCCCTGGAATTCAAAGAGGCCACCTCCTCGGTGAGCTTCTCCGGCGCCAACCTCAACTTCGACAGCAGTGCCGAAGGCCAGAAGGTCAAGGCCGAAGGCTTCATGAACAGCCTCAAGGTTGCCGCAGTGGACGCCGAAGGCGCACCGTTCGAAGCAGAACTGGCCGGCCTGACCGTGGCCAGCAACCTGGAAAAAACCACCTTCGGTTTCTACACCGGCCAGAACACCGTGGAGCTGACCGACACCAAGGTCACCTTCGGCCCGCAGAAAGCCGTGCTGACCCTCAAGGGTTTCGAGCAGAAAGACTCCAGCGAAACCAAAGACAACAACCTGGCTGGCCGCGTCGACTACAAGATCGACGAGATCGGCTACCAGGGTAAAGCGGTAGGTTCGGCCGCCATGGCCGTGAGCATGAAGAACGTCGACATTCCGGCGATGCTGGTGCTGACCAAGCTCTACCAAGACAAGATGCAACCGGTGCAAGCCGCCGCCGCTGCCGGTCAACCGGTGCCGGAGCTGCAAATGACCGAAGCCGAGCAGGCCATGGCCGAAGCCAACGTCAACCAGGTGCTGGCCGCCAAGCCGCAACTGGCCGTCGAAAACCTGTCGCTCAAAACCACCCGTGGCGAAAGCAAGTTCAACCTGGTGGTGGACCTGACCAAGCCAACGTCCATGGAACTGCCACCGGTTGAACTGGGCAAGCAAATGGTCTCGCTGCTGGATGCCAACCTCACCCTGTCCAAGCCGATGATCAGCGACGTGGCGGCCCTGCAAGCCCAGGTGGGCGGCGTGACCGACCCGAAAGCCATCGAACAGCAATCGCAGATGGCGGCCGAGATGGTCAGCAGCATGGCGGTTGGCACCCAAATGGCGACCCTGGTGGGCACCGATGTGGTTTCCAAACTGCACTACGCCAACAACGAAGTGACCTTCAACGGCCAGAAGATGACCGTTGAGCAGTTCCTCAGCTTTGTGATGTCCAAAGCCGGTGCGGTCAGCAGCGCCCAATAAACCTGAAATGCAGTAAAAAAAATGTGGGAGCGGGCTTGTGTGGGAGCTGGCTTGCCTGCGATAGCATCACCTCGGTCTGGCTGAATAACCGAGGTGCCTGCATCGCGGGCAAGCCCGGCTCCCACCCAAATCTTGCTCCCACATTTGTTTTGTGTGAGGGGCAAAACACCGCGCTCGCACAATTCTGAATAAATGTTTTGATTTGAGCTTTTCTGAACCGCGCTCGGTGATAGTGCATCCAGGAAAGCTAGGTCGGGTCACGAGACGCCGACACCCTGATGCGTTTCGCTCAGGATCACCTATCGTTAAGGCTTTCCGTGTGTAAGGAAGCTCACGATATGCTGCGAAACCACCCCTACAGTGCCTCCGGCCGGTTGCGTCTGCTTATCGGGGCCGCCCTGTGCAGCCAATTGCTGGTCCCAGGCCTTGCGTTTGCCGACCCAGCCTACGACGCCCTGATCATCCAGGCCCGCAACGGCCACTTCACGCCGGCGCTGACCCAACTGCGCCAACTCTCCGCCGAACGCCAGACCCCAGGCCAGGTCAGCGACCACCTGGTGATCGCCGGCTGGGCCGGGCAAGACGCCGAAGTGCTCAAGGTGTACGAGGCGCAAGGCAAACATCGCAACCTCACCACCCAGGCACTCGCCACGGTGGCGCGCACTTATCGCAATCAAAAGCAGTGGGCTCAGGCCGAAGCGGTCTATCGCCAGGCGCTGCTGCGTGAACCCAATAACGTCGACCTGCAACTGGGCCAGGCCCTCACCCAAGCCGATGGCGGCAAAGCCAACGAAGCGGTGCAACGCCTGCGCACGCTGGTGGCCGCCCAACCCAATGACCCCAACCGCCGCATGGCCCTGGGGTATGCGCTGACACGCGCCGGTTTGAACTACGACGCACTGTTCGAATTCGACCAAGCCTTTATCCGCGCCGGTGACAAGCCCGAAGTGGCCCGCGAATACATCGTCGCCCTGCAAAAGGCCCGCCTGCCGGAGCCGGCACTGCGCCTCTCAGCCCAGCGCCCGGGGTTGGTGGACGCCGTCACCCAGCGCCGCCTCGAAGGCGACCTTGCCGCCGAGCGTGTGCGTATGGCCGAGTTCGCCACGCGCAGCGAAAAGGAACGCTACGTCATCGCTGACCGTGCCCTGCAGGACTACGACAAACTGATCAGCCGCTGGGCCCCCGACGCCACAGCCAAGGACGACGTCATCCGCTGGCGCATCGACCGCCTGGGCGCGCTCAAGGCGCGAGCACGGCATGCCGAGGTGATCCGCGATTACCAAACCCTCACCAGCGAAGGCGTGCAACTGCCCACCTACGCGTTGCGTTGGGTCGCCGGCTCTTACCTGGAACAACGCCAGCCGGAAAAGGCCGAGCCGTTGTATCGCCAGGTACTCACCGCCCCCGACACCGACGCCAGCTATCGGGTCGATGACAGCACGGCGCTGTTCTACGCCTTGTTGGAAAGCGACAAGGTCGACGAGGCTCGCCAGGTCGCCAACAACCTGGCCAAGGAGCAAAACCCCCGCGTCGAACTCAAGGGCTTGCCCATTGGCAACCCCAATGACAACTGGATGGACGCCCAACAATTATCCGCCCAGGCCGGCACCTATGGTGGTGACCTGCCCGGCAGCGAAGCCAGCCTGGAAGCCCTGGTGGCCAAAGCACCCGGCAACGTGGGTCTGCGCCTGGCTCAGGCCGACATGTACCGTGCCCGCGACTGGCCGCGCCGCGCCGAAGGCACGCTCAAGGAAACCGAAACCCAGGCCCCCCGCGACATCGGCCTGGAAGTCTCCCAAGCCTATACCGCCATGGACTTGCAAGAGTGGCGGCAGATGGACACGCTCACCGACGACGTGCTCGCCCGCAACCCGGACAACCGTCAGGTGCAGCGCCTGAGCCGCCTGCGCGATGTGCACGACATGGCCGAGCTGCGTGTCGAGGCCTACACCGGCAAAAGCTACGGTGGCGGCAATAACAACGACGCCGGCGTCGTCTCCGGCAGCCGAGACTGGGGCATCGAAAGCGTGATCTACACGCCGCCCATCGACGAAGACTGGCGCCTGTTCGCCGGCGCCGGCTATGCCACCGCCGACTTCGAGGAAGGCACTGGCCAACATCGCTGGCAGCGCGTGGGCGTGGAGCGTCGCACCCGTGACATGACCATCGAAGCCGAAGTGTCCAACCATTCCTATGGCGACGGCTCCAAGCAAGGCGCCAGCGTGTCGATTGCCCGCGACATCAACGACCACTGGCAATACGGCGGCAGCCTTGGCTATTTGCTCAGCACCACGCCGTTGCGGGCCCTGAATGACGGTGTCACAGCCAACGGCGGCAGCGGTTTTATCCGCTGGCGCGCCAACGAAAGCCGCGAGTGGAAACTGACCCTCAGCCCGTCCCATTTCAGCGACGGCAACGACCGCTTCGAAGCCTTGCTCACCGGCCGCGAGGGCCTCTACAGCTCGCCCCATGTGCAAGTGGACCTGGGCCTGGAAGTGGGCGCCAGCCGCAACAGCAAGGAAGACACCGTGTACTTCAACCCGAAGTCGGATTTCACGGTGTTGCCCATGATCAACGTCAATCACGTGCTCTATCACCGCTACGAAACCCAGTGGAGTCAGCAGTTCCAAATCGGCGCGGGTACCTACAGCCAGCGTGACTACTCCACCGGCGGTATTGGCCTGATTGGCTACGGCCAACGCTATCGCTGGAATGACGTACTGGAAATGGGCGCCAACCTCAGCCTGATCAGCCGACCTTATGACGGTGATCGCGAACGCGATCTGCGCCTGCTCGTCGACCTCACTTACCGTTTCTAAAAGAGCCTGACCATGACCGTCCTCAGCCGTTGCTTGTTGGTCCTGGGTGTAATGCTGGCCGCCGCCTGCGCCCAACAACCCGCGCCCTACACCCCACCCGCCGAACGGCCGATAGCGCCCAACGAAGCGCCGTGGCCGAAGAATCACTTTTTGGGCATTGCCTATCACGACGTGGAAGACCGCGACCCCGATCAAGCCGTGGTGGCGGTGCGCACAGAGCGTTTGATCGAGCAACTGGCGTGGCTGCGGGAGAATGGCTACCAGGCGGTCAGCGTCGATCAGATTCTTGCGGCCCGGCGCGGCGGCCCGGCATTGCCGCCCAAGGCGGTGATGCTCAGCTTCGATGACGGTTATTCCAGCTTCTATACCCGCGTGATGCCGATTCTGCGTGCTTATCACTGGCCAGCTCTGTTGGCCCCGGTGGGCTCCTGGATCGACACGCCGTTGAACCAACCGGTGGACTTTGCTGGTACACCACGGCCACGCGGAGAATTCCTGACGTGGCAGCAGATTCGCGAAGTGTCCCAGTCCGGCCTGGTGGAAATCGCCGCCCACACCGACGCCAATCACAAGGGCATCCTGGCCAACCCCCAGGGCAACCTGGAACCGGCCGCCACCACGCGAAGCTTTGACCCCAAGACCAACGGTTACGAAAGCGAAGCGCAGTTCCAGGCGCGTATGCGGGCTGACGTCGCCGCGATTTCGAACAAAATCCGGACCGTCACCGGCAAGGCGCCGCGTGTATGGGTATGGCCGTACGGGGCAGCCGATGGCACCTCGTTGGCGGTGGTCGGCGAGCACGGCTATGAAATGGCGTTGACCCTGGAGGACGGGCTCGACGACCTCGGCAACCTGATGAACAGCCCGCGCTTTCTAGTGGCCTCCGACCCGGACGGCGAGCATTTTGCCAACAGCATGGTGGCTGTGCAGGCCAAGGCGCCGATGCGCGTGTTGCATGTAGACCTGGACAACGTGTACGACCCCGACCCGGCCCAACAGGCGCGCAACCTCGACGTGCTGGTTCAGCGCGTGGTGGACATGGGCGCCGGCACCGTCTTCCTGCAAGCCTTTGCCGACCCCAAGGGTGACGGCCTGGTGCATTCGCTGTACTTCCCCAACCGCCACCTGCCGATGCGTGCCGACCTGTTCAACCGGGTCGCCTGGCAATTGCACACCCGTGCCCATGCCAGTGTGTATGCCTGGATGCCGGTGCTGAGTTTTGCCCTGGACCCCAAGCTGCCGCGTGTCACCCGCTGGGACCCGAAAACCGGCCAGGTCGGCCCCGACCCGGATCAATACAAACGCCTGTCGCCATTTGATCCCAAGGTGCGGCAGATCATCGGTGAAATCTACCAAGACCTGGCGCGGGTAGGGCCGATTGACGGCATCCTTTACCACGACGATGCGGTGTTCAATGACTTCGAAGACGCCAGCCCCGCCGCGCTCAAGGCCTATGCGGCCCAAGGTTTGCCGAACAACATCGCCGCCCTGCGGGCCGACCCGGCCGTGATGCAGCGCTGGACCCGCTTCAAAAGCCGCTACTTGATCGACTTCACCCATGAGCTCACGGCCAAGGTCCGCGCCATCCGTGGCCCGCAGGTGCTGACGGCGCGCAATATCTTCGCCGAGCCCATGCTCAACCCTGGCAGCGAAACCTGGTTCGCGCAGAACCTCGATGACTTCCTCCAGGCCTACGACTGGACCGCGCCGATGGCCATGCCGTTGATGGAAGGCCAGGAAGCGAAAACCTCCAACGCCTGGCTGGAAAAACTCATCGCCACGGTCAAGACGCGCCCTGGCGCAATGGAAAAAACCATCTTCGAATTGCAAGCCAAAGACTGGCGCACCCAGGCCGCACCGGATATCAGCGCTGAGCAATTGGCAGAGTGGATGGGTGTACTCAAACGCCAGGGCGTCACCAGTTTCGGCTACTACCCGGACAACTTCCTGGAAAACTCCCCGGACTTGAAGACCATCCGTCCGGCCCTCTCCAACCAATGGAACCCTTGATCATGGTTGACAGAATCCTGGCTCTATTCGTGTTGGCACTGGTACTGGGCTTGCCCCTGGGCCTGATCTTCCTGGTGACCGGGCAGTTCCTGATGGACTTCGTGTTCTTCTATCCGTTGTTCATGTCGGCGCTGTGGATCGCCGGTGGCCTGTACTTCTGGCTGCACTGGGAACGCCACTGGCCCTGGGAAGAAGACACGCCGGCGCCGACCCTGGCCGGCGAGCCGCTGATCTCGATCATCATCCCTTGCTACAACGAGGGCGATAACGTCGCCGACACCATTGATGCGGCCCTCGGCCAGGTGTACCCGAACATCGAAGTGATCGCGGTCAACGATGGCTCCAGCGACAACACTGCCGCGGTACTCGACGCCCTGGCGTTGCAACACCCGCGCCTGCGCGTGCTGCACCTGGCGCAGAACCAGGGCAAGGCCGTGGCCCTGCGCATGGGCGCCGTGGCCGCCCGCAGCGAATACCTGGTGTGCATCGACGGCGATGCCTTGCTGGATAAAAACGCGGCGGCCTATATGGTTGCGCCGATGCTCGACAACCCGCGCCTGGGTGCCGTCACCGGCAACCCGCGCATTCGTACCCGCTCGACCCTGATCGGCCGGGTGCAGGTGGGCGAGTTCTCCTCGATCATCGGTTTGATCAAGCGTACCCAGCGGGTGTTTGGCCGGATCTTCACGGTCTCCGGTGTGGTGGTGGCGTTTCGCAAGAAAGCCCTGGACCGCATCGACTACTGGAGCACCGACATGATCACCGAGGACATCGATGTCAGTTGGAAGCTGCAACTCGATCACTGGGCGATCTTCTACGAGCCGCGCGCGCTGTGCTGGATCCTCATGCCCGAAACCGTCGGCGGCCTGTGGAAGCAACGCCTGCGTTGGGCCCAGGGCGGCGCCGAAGTGCTGTTCAAGAACATCCGTGGCATCTGGCAATGGCGCCACCGCTACCTGTGGCCGCTGCTGTTCGAATACTGCCTGTCCACCGGTTGGGCCTTCACCTTCCTGCTGTCGGTGATCTTCTGGGCCGTGGGTAAATTCGTCACGCTGCCGGCGGCGATCACCGTGAGCTCGTTGGTGCCGCCCGCGTTCACCGGCCTGGTGCTGGCGATGGTGTGCCTGCTGCAGTTTGCGGTGAGCATCCTGATCGACCGGCGCTACGAAAAAGACCTGTGGAAAACCCTGTTCTGGACCGTGTGGTACCCGATGGTGTTCTGGCTGGTCAGCCTGCTCACCACCCTGGTCAGCTTTCCCAAGGTGTTGTTCAACCAGCATCAGAAACGCGCCCGCTGGGTCAGCCCGGACCGCGGTATCAAACCTGCACAAGAGGAGGCGTGACTATGAAACTGGTCAGAACTCGCCAAAACACACTGATGTGGATCGTCGATGTGCTGCTGACCCTGCTGGCCTGGGGTGGGCTGGTTTGGCTGCTGGCGCGAGGCATCAGCGCCATGCTTGAAACCCATGGCGGCCCCCGCATCGAGGCGCCGATCTTTGCCGCGCTCAACACCTTGCAGGTTTACCTGTGGATCGCGCTGTTCAACGCGGTGATCCTGATCAGTTGGGCGCGCTATCAGCAGCATCGCGGGCGCAAATTCGCCCAGCGCCGCGCCGAGGCCAATGCACTGAGCGACCAGCACCTGAGTGAAAGTTTCAACTTGGGCGATGGCGACCTCGAACAACTGCGCCGCCCCGGCGTGCTGGTCATCCACAACGACGAAGAAGGCGGCGTCGAAGAAGTGAAATCCCACGTCTCCCGCGACGTCGAACGCCCTGGCCTGACCCTGGTGCCCGACAAAGACAAGGGCATTGGCTAGACCTAAGCGAACGCAATGCCCAAAGCAATGAAGATCCAATGTGGGAGCTGGCTTGCCTGCGAAAGCGGTAGTGCAGTAAGAGTTGCAGTGACTGACACACCGCCTTCGCGGGCAAGCCCGCTCCCACAGGTAGTATTTCCACCCATCGCTTGCAGTGGTTCACTCCTCTTGTTGGAATTCCGATAAATGGGATCCAATTCACAAAACCCCCGCGAACTTTTCCCCCTTCTCCGGTACTAACCTAACTCGACGAACACCTGATGGCTAAGTAATGGCAGTCAGAAAGTCATTCGTCGAATCGCCATCAAAACAGTTGCCGCTTGTCGGAATAATCACCGTAAGTGCCCGACTTAAACTCTTTTGATGAAAAATTATTATTAGTAATCAACAGGTTAGAAATCTAATCAGTCGAACGGCCCCACTTCGCTCGTTTCTAGGCGAGCTGGAAGTTCGATGTTAGTTTCGCGGCCCTTGATTTTCGATGGATCGAACATGTCTTCGTTATTGCCATGGACCCGGTTACTGCTCTGCACCTTCCTGCTCAGCTGCATGGGCCTGAACAGTGCATCCGCCGCCCCCACGCCTGGCGATCAGGACTTGATCCGCGACCGGCAGAACCGTTTGCTTGAAGAGCAACAGCGGCGCCTGCAGGAACTCCAGGACCTGCCCGGCAAAGCGGACAAGCCCCAAGCCCCGGCCACCCCGGCTGGCACCCGTTGCTTCCCGATCAAAACCATCGAACTCAAAGGCGCCGACAGCCTGCCGGCGCCCGACCGCGAGCGTTTGCTCAAGCCCTACATTGGCCAATGCCTAGGCGTGTCCCAGCTAAACGACCTGCTCAAAACCATCACCGACTACTACCTTGGCAAAGGCCGCGTCACCAGCCGTGCCTACCTGCCGCAGCAAGACCTCTCCACCGGCCATCTGCAGGTGTTGGTGGTGGAAGGCAAGCTCGAAGCCCTGCGCAGCGCCGAAGGCAGCACGGTGACCGAGCGCGAACTGGCCATGGCCTTTCCTGGCAAGGTCGGTGAAGCGCTGAACCTGCGCGAAATCGAGCAACTGGTGGACCAGCTCAACCGCCTGCCGTCCAAACAGGCGCAGATGGAGCTCACCCCCGGCCAGCAAGTGGGCGGCAGCGACGTGGTGGTCAAGAACACCGCGCAAAAGCCCTGGCGCGCCAGCCTCTCGCGCAACAACGACGGGCAGAAAAGCACCGGCGAACAGCAATGGGGCGCGGGCCTGGAGTGGGACAGCCCACTCGGCCTGGGCGACCAACTGATGCTGCGCGGCGGCCACGACGCCATCAGCGACCACCAGAAAACCTCGAAAAACACCATGCTCTACTACAACGTGCCCTGGGGCTGGTGGAACTTCAGCTACACCTACAGCGAAAGTGACTACCGCACCTACGGCGTCACCGACGGCTTCAAATACAAGCAGGACGGCGACAACCAGAACCACCAACTGCGCGCCGAGCGGGTGGTCCACCGTGACGACGTCAGCAAGACCTCGGTCAACGTCGGCCTGGCGCACCTGCGCACCAACAACTACATCCTCGACGTGCGCACCGCGCCCAGCAGCAACCGCCTCAGCGAACTGCAACTGGGCGTCAACCACGGTCGGCGCATCGGCAGTGCCTTCGTCAACCTGGACCTGGGCATGCAAAGCGGCATCGGCCTGCTCGACGCCCAGGCCCAAGACGAGCGTGACCCAGCAGGCCGTCGCCAGCCGAACTCGCGCTACCGCAAATACACCGCCACCGTCAGCTACCTGCAACCGTTCAGCCTGTGGGGCGAGTCGTTCAGTTTCAGCAGTTTGGCCACCGGCCAACGCAGCGAAGACCCGCTGTTTTCGCCGCAGCGCATGAGCCTCGGCGGCTCGGCCTCGGTGCGTGGCTTCAAGGACCAGTTGCTGACCGGCGACAGCGGCGGCTACTGGCGCAACGAAGTGCGCTGGGCGCGCCCGGTGACCCTCGACTGGATGCGCCCAGCCTTCTTCGAATACGGCGCCAGCGTCGGCTACGACCAGGGCGTGATCCGCAACGACCGCTACAACGATAACGTTCATGGCCGGGTGTCCAGCAACTCCCTGGAGCTGTTCGCCCGTGGCAAACACGTCAGCACCAGCGTGACCTTTGCCCATTCTTTAGAAAGACCCGGTGTGGTGACCGAGCGCGAAGCGCCGATTTATTTCCGCATGGATTTCTTCCTGTAATTCAACGCCCCGCTGCATGAGAGCCTGACAATGGATGTTCGCCAATTCGCCTTCCTGGCCCGCCAACCCTCTGCCGCCCTGAAGCGCCGGGACGCGTTCTTCGGCCTGCCCAAGCGCGGGCTGGCGTTGATCCTTGCCAACGCACTGTTCTGGCAGCCGCTGCTGGCCCAGGCCGAGGGCATCGTGGTCAGTGCGCCGGGCACCACCGTGGGCGCGGCGGGCAATGGCGTGCCGGTGGTAAACATCGCCACCCCCAATGGCGCGGGCTTGTCCCATAACCAGTTCAAGGACTACAACGTCGGCCCTAACGGCGTGATCCTCAACAATGGCAACGGCGCCATGGTCAACACCCAACTGGGCGGGATCATTGTCGGCAACCCCAACCTCAAGGGCGGCGCGGCGAACGTCATCCTCAACGAAGTCAACGGCGGCAGCCCCAGCCAGTTGCGCGGCTATACCGAAGTGGCGGGGCAGTCGGCCAAGGTCATCGTCGCCAACCCGTACGGCGTGACGTGCAGCGGTTGCGGCTTTATCAACACCCCCAACGTCACCCTCACCACCGGCAAACCGGTACTCGACGCCAGCGGCCAGTTGCAGCGTTATGAAGTGGATGGCGGCGCCGTGACCATCGACGGCGAAGGTTTGAACGCCAGTAACGTCGAACGCTTCGACATCATCACCCGCTCGGCCAAGATCAACGCACAGATCAACGCCCGCGAACTCAACGTGATCGCCGGCCGTAACGACGTCGACGCGCAAAGCCTGAAAACCACCGCCCGTGCCGACGACGGCAGCGCCAAGCCCGAGCTGGCAATCGACTCCTCGGCCCTGGGTGGCATGTATGCCGGCGCAATCAAACTGGTGGGCACCGAGGCCGGTGTGGGCGTGAAGCTCGACGGCACCCTGGCGGCCAGTGGTGGCGATATTCAGCTCGACGCCAACGGGCGCCTGAGCATGGCGCAGGCGGCGGCCACCGGTAACGTCAAGGTCACCGCGCAAAACGTCGACCTCACCGACAAGGTCTACGCCAACGGCAACGTGCAAGTCACCAGCGCCCAGGCCTTGGTCAACCGCAAGAGCATCGCCGCCGGCCAGCGCATCGAGATCAACGCGGCCAGCGTGAACAACCCCGGCATCATCGAAGCCGGTGTCGCCGCCGACAATAGCCGCAACACCACCGGCGATCTGGTGGTGAACGCGCAAACCGTCACCACCAGCGGCAACCTGTTGGCCAGCCGCGCACTGGCGATTACCGCCGCGCAAGCGCTGACCAACCAGGGCGCGATCATCCAGGCCAAGACCGTCGAGGTCAGCAGCGCCAAACTCACTAACCAGGGCGCCACTGCGCGCCTGTTCGGTGAGCAGAGCCTGGCGATCAACTCGCCGGCCATCGTTAACCTTGGCGGGCTGATCCGCTTCGGCGAAGGCCAGGCCGCCACGCTCAACAGCGCCTCGCTGGACAACCGCCAGGGCCGTATCGAAATGGCCGGTGGTAGCCTGGTGCTCACCAGCGCCGACCTGAACAACAGCGGCGGGCAAGTCATCGCTAACGAGCTGACCGTCAACGCCGGCAACCTGAACAACCAGAACGGCGTGCTGGTGGCCAAGACCGCCACCGTCACTGCCAGCAACCTCGACAACAGCCTCAAGGGCTTGATCCAGGCTGACGGTGGCGCGCTCAACCTCGCCGTGTCCAACACCTTCAATAACAATCAGGGTTTCGCCCAGGCCAACACCGATCTGAACGTCACGGCCGGCACCCTCAGCAGCAACGCAGGCGGCGTACTGAGCGCCGACACCGGCAAGCTCACCCTCACCGCTGCGCAACAGCTCAACAACGCCCAGGGCCGTTTGCAGGCCGGGCAGGGCGATATCGAACTGCACGCCGCCAACCTGGATAACCAGGGCGGCACGATCGTCGGCAAGCAACTGCTGCTCGACGTGGCCGGCGGCGACATCGACAACCGCGCCGGGCGCGTGTTGGGCGACCACCTCGACGTGCGTGCCTCGGGCCTCGACAACCGCAACGCCGGCCTGCTGGTCGGTGGCGCCCAGGGCGTAAGCCTGTTGCTCAAAGGCCCGGGCCAGTTGCTCAACGCCCAGGGCCGCATCCAGAGCGAGGGCCTGCTGCAACTGCAAGGCGAGCGCTTGGACAACAGCGCCGGCATCCTGCTGGGCCAGACCGTCGACGTCACCGCGCAAACCTTCACCAACAGCAACAAAGGCGCGCTGGTCAGCGATGGCGGCGACGTGGTGCTCAAGGTCAGCGACCTGCTCACCAACGTCGGCGGCCAGATCGACGCGGGCGAACGCAGCGTGTTGGTCAAGCAGCTCACCACCCTCAACAACGGCGGCGGCACCCTGCGCGGCAAGCGCCTGGACATCGCCGCCCAGCACCTGAACAACGACAACGGCCAACTGCTGGCCGGCGCCGAAGGCCTGAGCTACAGCGGCCAGGATGTGAGCAACCGCAAGGGCCTGATCCTCAGCGGCGGCGCCCTCACTGAACTGAACACCACCCGCCTGGATAACCAGGGCGGCACCGTGCAGGGCGACAGCCTGAGCGTCACCGCCAACAGCGTCGACAACGCCAGCGGCGGCCTGATGGCCAGCCTGGTCGGCAACCTGCAACTGACCGTAGAAGCCCTGGCCAACCGTGGCGGCAAACTGTTCGGCAAAGAACAAGTGACCGTCAGCGGCGCCAGCCTCGACAACAGCGCGGGCGGCCAGATCAGCGGCAACCAGCTCAACCTGACCTCACGCGACACGCTCACCAACCAGGGCGGCCTGATCGAAGCCAACCAGGGCCTGACCCTCACCGGCGGCAACCTGGACAACAGCGCCAACGGCCAACTGCGTGCCCTGGGCGGCGCCAGCAGCAAGCTCAACCTCAGCGGCGCGCTGAACAACCAGAACGGCACTCTCGAATTCGCCAGCCAGGCCTTCAGCCTTGACGCCGCCAGCCTCAACAACCAGAACGGCATGCTGCAACACGCCGGCACCGGCCTGTTCCACCTCAACACCGCAAGCCTCGCCGGCAGCCAGGGCAATATCCAGGGCATGGGCAGCGCCGACTGGGCATTCGGCAAGGTCGACGGCCTGGGCCGCGTGCAACTCAACGATGTGCTCACCTACAAGAGCGACCAAGGGCTGGCCCTCAAGGCCGGCGACCGCATGGCCAGCGCCAAGGGCTTGATCCTCAACGTGGCCAGCCTGGACAACGGCGGCGAACTGCTCAGCGACGGCGACATCAGCATCACCACCGGCGATATCACCAACAGCGGCCGCGTCTCGGCCCTGCAAACACTCACCGTCGCCGCCAACAACCTCAACCAGAACGGCGGCCGCCTGGCCGCAACCAATGCGCGCCTGACCCTGGGCGGCACCCTGGACAACCTTGGTTTCCTCACCGCCCGCCAGCAACTGGATATCGCCGCCGCGCAAATCAACAACCGCGGCACCCTCGGTGCCCAGGGTGCAGTGAACCTCACCGCAGTCAACGGCATCACCAATGCCGCCGACACGCTGCTGTTCAGCGGCGGCGACATGACCTTGCGCAGTAATGGCTTCAGCAACAGCTATGGCGATGTCTACAGCAAAGGCAACCTGAGCTTCGCCGCCCGCGATGGCGGGCGTGCCGTGCTGTTCAGCAACCGCTCCGGCACCGTGGAAAGCGAAGGCTCCATCGGCATCAATGCGGGCTTTATCGAAAACGCCAAAGACGCATTCGAACTCGGGCAAACGCTGACCACCGGTAGCTTGAGTTGGATCTGTGGCCAGCACTGCGGCGAGAGCGACAACTGGGAGCGTGGCGAGATCACCATCTACGAGACGTACCTTGAGGCGGCGACCAAGGACTCGGTAGCGGCGCGCCTGGTGGCTGGCAAAAACATGTTGCTGCAAGGCGACAATGTGCAGAACCGCTACAGCCTGATGGCCGCCAATGGCGACTTGAGCATCACCGCCGGTGACCTGCTCAACCAGGGCGCTGCCACGCGCACGGGCCAGCGCAAGCTTGTCATCGGCACGCCAGGTCACGTCTCCGACGATTTGTTTGAACGCATGCAATACGTCGACGTGCCCGCGTTCAATGCGGCCACGGCGGCTGGGAATTTTGATAAGGCACGCTTCGAAGAACTCAAAAGCCGCTCACCCAATAGCCTGCCGTTCGCCTACGCAAGTGACGTCACCACCTGGACCAACAACAGCGGCCCCGGCTACGACGCCACCCTGCAAGCGGGCGGCACGGTCAACCTCAACGTTGCCCGCACCCTGCAAAACGGCACACTGCACAACAACACCCTGGCCCAGTTGACCGGCACCCTCGGCGACGACCAGACCGGCATCCCCGTCGGCGGCATCAACATCAACCTGAGCAAACACGCCAACGACCCAAGCGCCCAGGCGCCCGGCAGCGTATTGCCCGTGGTAGGCGTGGCCCCAGGTGGCGGCTTCGTGCCCGTGGACTACACCGGCACCGCGTTTGCCCCGGTCGACCCCACCACCTCGCCCACCTTCCAACTGCCCAAGGGCGAGTACGGCCTGTTCGTCAAGAACGCCGACCCTACCAGCCACTACCTGATCGAGACCAACCCCGAGTTCACCTCGGTGTCGGGCTTCTTCAGCTCCGACTACATGCTCGGCAAACTCGGTTTCACTGCCGACAACGCCTGGCGCCGCCTCGGTGACGGCCAGTACGAAACCCGCCTGATCCGCGACGCCGTCCTCGCGCAAACCGGCCAACGCTTCCTCGCCGGCGGCCTGTACAGCGACGCCGACCAGTTCCGCTACCTGATGGACAACGGCCTCGCCAGCAAAGACGCCCTGCGCCTGAGCCTGGGCGTGGCCCTCACCGACCAGCAAGTCGGCGCCCTGACCCACGACATCGTGTGGATGGAAAACCGCGTCATCGACGGCCAGACCGTGCTCGTACCGGTGCTGTACCTGGCCCAGGCCGACTCGCGCAACGTGCGCGGCAACAGCCTCATCCAAGGCCGCGACCTCAACCTGGTCACCGGCGGCGACCTGATCAACGTCGGCACCCTGCGCGCCAGCAACAACCTCTCCGCCATCAGCAGCGGCAGTATCTACACCGGCGGCCTGGTCGAAGCCGGCAACAACCTTAACCTGCTGGCCCAAGACAGCATCCGCAACGCCATGGCCGGCGAAATCCGCGGCAAACAAGTCAGCCTCACGGCGCTCAAAGGCGACATCACCAACGAAACCACCGCCATCCAGGTACGTGACGGCGCCGGCATGCGCACCCTCACCGACACCAGCGCCGGCACCATCGTCGCCCGCGAAAACCTCGCCATCGACGCCGGCCGCGACCTCACCAACCGAGGCGCACTGGTAGCGGGCAACGACGCTAACTTAACCGCCGGCCGCGACCTCAACCTCATCGCCGCCAGCGACACCAGCGTCAAACACGAGACCCGCGACGGCGGCGAGAAATCCAGCATCACCACCGACGTCAAAAACCTCGCCGCCAGCGTCACGGCGGGCGGCAACCTCAACATGCAGGCCGGGCAAGACGTCAACATCATCGGCAGCAATGCCACCGCCGGCAAAGACCTCAACATCGCCGCCGGCCGCGACCTCAACGTCGCCTCGGTCAGCGACATGCACAACGTCGAGGGCAAGGAAAAGGACGGCAAAAAACGCATCAAGACCTCGGACGACCAGACCACTCAAGTGGCGAGCGTACTGACGGCGGGTGGGGATTTTGTCAGCCAGGCCGGGCGTGATACCACGATCGTGGCGAGCAGGATCAGTGCGGGGAATGAGGCTTATCTGTATAGCGGGGATAAGTTGAACCTGCTGGCGGCGCAGAACAGCACTTACAGCCTTTACGACATGAAGGAGAAGGGGGGCTGGGGCGCGAAGAAGACCAAGCGTGATGAGGTGACCCACGTTACAAATGTGGGGACTGAGATCAAGACTGGTGGTGATCTGTCACTGGTCAGTGGCGGTGATCAGTTGTATCAGCGGGCCAAGCTTGAGAGTGGTAACGACCTAGCCATCACCAGTGGCGGTGCGGTGACGTTCGAGGCGGTCAAGGACCTGCACCAGGAGAGCCACGAGAAAAGCAAGGGTGACCTGGCTTGGACCAGCGCCAAGGGCAAGGGGAATACCGACGAGACGTTGCGTCAGAGTGAGTTGGTGGCGCAGGGCGAGCTGGCAATCAAGGCCGTGGACGGCTTGAAGATTGATGTAAGGCAGGTTAACCAGAATACGGTAAGCCAGACCATCGACGCGATGGTCCAGGCGGACCCAAGCCTCGCCTGGATCAAGCAAATGGAGCAGCGTGGCGATGTTGACTGGCGCGAGGTCAAAGAGCTGCACGACAGCTTCAAATACAGTAATTCCGGCCTGGGCGCCGGCGCGCAAATTGTCATAGCGATCATTGTTACCTACTTCACGATGGGGGCAGCAAGCGGCGCAATCGCCGCCGCTGGGACGGGTACCTCGATGGCTGGGGCGACGGCTGCTGCCACAGCCACATCTGCCGCAGGCTGGGCCAATGCTGCGGGCAGCGTTGTGCTTGCCGGCATGGCCAGCAATGGTGCTATCAGCACGATCAATAACCGTGGCAATTTAGGCGCAGTGGTCAAGGACGTAACCTCCAGCGATGCGATGCGGGGCTATGTTGTCTCGGGTGTTACCGCGGGGCTGACCGCAGGGTTCTATGACGATTGGACCAGCACGCAGACAGGCACTACTACTGCGCTGCCTAACTCGGGCGCAGTGACATCTGCGAGCCCATTGAGTACCTGGCAAGGTGTTGGTCAATTTACTGCGAATCAGGTTCTGCAAAACGGCACATCGGCCATCCTGACTAAAGCGCTGGGAGGAGAAGCCAGCTTCGGGGATGCATTGCAAAGCAGCCTTGCCAATGCATTTGCTGCCTATGGCTTCAACATGATTGGTGATGTCTCCAAGAATCGGTTTGCCGACGGCGGTATCACCAAGATTGGGCTGCATGCGTTGATGGGCGGGCTGGCAGCTGAAGCCGCTGGCGGCGATTTCCGTACTGGTGCGTTGGCAGCAGGTGTGAACGAAGCCCTGGTAGACAGCCTCGCCAAACAGTACGCCAGCATGCCGGAGGATAAGAGAAAGAGCTTGCTGGTGATGAGCTCGCAGTTGATTGGTGTGCTTGCGGCGTCGGTGGACAGTGATGCTGACGGTGAGAGTTTGCAGACCGGAGCATGGGTGGCGGGCAGTTCGACACAGTACAACTACCTCAACCATGAAGAAAACCAAGAGCGCTGGGCTGCCAAGAAGAAATGCCAGGGAGGAGATAGTGCTGCGTGTGGGCGTGCTGACGCTCTGGATGCTCTAGATAAAAGTCGAGATTTGGCGCTAACCACAGCCTGCAGTGCGAATGGTGCAGGTGCTACCTGTCGTTCTTTACGGCGAGAAGCTTCGGAGGCTGCTCGAAGCCTTGTGGTTGCGAGATTTGGCCCTGAGGCTAGAGAGCAGGCTAAGCAAGTTGAGCAGAATAAAGAGCTTGCGGCGTATTCCATTGAGGCGGAGCTTCGAAGCATTAAGCAAGTAGATAGCCCGATTGCGCTTGCTCAGACAAAGCGCCTGGCTGAGCAGCTCGCTGAATTTGGTTCAGACTTCATTCCGGTTTACGGCGATGCAAAGGGCTTCTATGAGGCTGAGGATCCGTTTGACTATGCCATGGCGAGTATTGGACTCATCCCGGGCGCTGGGGATGCGGCACAAAAAGTTTTAGGTAAGGCTAAAAAGCTGTATTTGGAAGGAAAGGTTGCTGAGTCTGCGGATTTGGTAGAAGAGCTAGCAAAGAGCTTACCTTCAGGAGCAGGTCCTAAAAATCCACTTCTTGGTGATTCGCTACCCCGAAGCGGTGATCGTTTAGTTGTGAATCAAGGGCCCGTACCTACATGTGGTCACAACTCATGTGGCATGGTTTTGGATACCATGGGACATAAAGTAGACATAG
This sequence comes from Pseudomonas sp. L13, assembly GCF_009935965.1. Taxonomy (NCBI): domain Bacteria; kingdom Pseudomonadati; phylum Pseudomonadota; class Gammaproteobacteria; order Pseudomonadales; family Pseudomonadaceae; genus Pseudomonas; species Pseudomonas sp. L13. The sequence continues at coordinate 37,590 of NZ_QODJ01000019.1, read as the reverse complement.
GAAATCTGATCGAAAAGCTTCCACCCGGAAAAGACGGGATTTTCCCTCAGGACGTTGCGAATTTGATGAAGTCTGAGGGCGTCAACACGGCAGTTTATGCAAGCCGTAACGTTGCTGATTTGGCAAGATACACAGCAAATGGAACGCCTGTTATTGTCCAAGTGGTGGATAAAGCAGCGGGTACCGGATTTTCCCATTTTGTTGTGGTCGACGGCATTACGACCAGAAATGGCATTTCTGTCGTAGCAATTCGTGATCCTCATGGTAAGCAGTATTTTAGCCCCGCGACTACTTTTGAAAAGAATTTTTCAGGTTATGTTGTTGTTCCAAAGGATGCTCTGAAATGAAATTAAGCATTAAGTTTCCCGAGAATTTGTTAACCCACAGCCTGCTCGAGCAAAGGCTGATTCCTTGCATTTGCAAAATTGCAACGGAGTTTGAAATTGAATTTTTGGACCCTTTGCCAGAAGCTGCAGGAACCGTTCTGGAGTGGGATCGTGCAGAACTTGAAAAAAGAGCGATAGGTGGGGTAGGTGGGCAATACTCTCACTATGCACACGGTCGGGTGTCGTTAAAAAAAGTTGATATTGATATCTACCAAATATTGGATCTTGAAATGTTTTATAGGCTTTTTGGATGGTGCAGCATCTTGGAAGATGGCAACTATGCGCCGCCGGGGCAGTTTTGGGATGATGAATAAGTTGAAGAAAAGGGGGGCTGAAGAAAAGGGACAAGAAAAGAGGGTAGATTTATCTAGGTTAGAGTTTAAAGGCTGTCTAGTCCTGAAACAGGTGTAAACCTATTTCAGGACTAGATAGTCCCCTTTTTTCGTGGATTCGTGACAAAAACATTTGAAGGGATTAAGTCAGAAGCAGTAATCGTAGGTAGTGAAGTTAATAAATGGCTTGCGAAGGACTGAAATGAGATATTACTTAATGCGACAAGATGTAACTGTCTGCGATAGGTGGATGCTCGGAGATGTACATCATGTAGATAACTGGCATTTCAGTGATCCTCCAGTTAATTTTATGGAGTCAGGCACATATACTCTCGATGTAAGATTCGACGGTAAAGAAGTTGACTATTCCCTCGCTGGATACGCCAGTGTTCCTGTTTTAAGCGAGAAGGCAAAAAATTCGCTCGCCGGTTTGCCAGAGATAGACGAACCTTATCAATATGTCGTTTTTGAGCCGGTTAATATAAATAATAAAGTGGTTTGCCAGAGCTATTTTTTGATGATTATAGAAACGCAAATCGATTGCGTGGATGAAAAGCGCTCTCGCTATAAAAAGTTTGAGGTAGATGATCCCGTTAGGCCAGATATGGCCGGCATCTATCGTGCTTTCTACAATTTGGTGGTTGACCCGGGTAGGGTCGGATCAAGTCATATATTTAGACTTAAAAAATATTTGGGTGCGGTCATAGTAAGTGAAGAAGTGAAACGGCGACTTATGGCAGCTGGTGTTGTCGGCGTACTGTTTGATTCTGTTAGTGGTGATCAAGAAACCGTTGCCTAGTTAGTCAGGTAGTTGTGGGGCGGCGAATTTACTTAATTTCGTGGTGGTAGTACAAAGGCTATTGAGTAAATCTGCCCCCTTTTGTTCCACTGCTAGCTATAGACAACAAATGGGTCTCGCAACCCAAGATCTATCGAATGCTATACATAAAGGGCAGGTGAGTAGTTCTGGGTTTACAGCTAAACAAATGCAACAAATAGAAGCGGGGAAAAGTAAAATTGATGGATACACGTGGCATCATCACCAAGATAGCGGACGGATGCAGCTCGTTCCGGAGCTGATTCACTGCAAAACTGGACACATAGGTGGTGAAGCTATGGGGCGGAAAGTGATTATAGAAAAAACTGAGCGTTACAGTGATGAACTTTTAGGGTTTGTAATTACCTGTCTGTTCTGCGAGGCTATTGATAGATCAGAGTTACAATCGTGGTGCGCAGGATTTTTAGGGGCGGAGGGAGCTCCAGATTTTTTATATGATTTGATTGAATTTGATGAGCCTATTTTCAAGATCTACAAAGTAATTGGCTATGTTCCAAATTGGAGTCACTCTAAAAACGAGGAATATGCTTTATATGGAATAGCACTGCTCCGTGGCACGGTACCCTACGATATGCCGCTTTCGGCTGCCGAAATGTTGGACGAACTAGCCCGGTTGCCAGCGATACAGCATATGTTTCGTAAAGTATTTCCAAGTGCTGTATTTTAAAAGGTAGGATAGATTTTTTTGGGGTAGAGATGAGGGTGTGTTAGCAATAATGTGGAAATGAAAAAAGGAGACTGAAAAAAAAGGAAAAAATTTATTTAAATTAGGAGAAAGGGAGCTGAATAGTGCATTCCGTACCGCTAGAACATGAGAAGCAAAAATTGATTTTCTATGTGGCTCAGGACTTAGATCAGTCTATTAGATCTCATGTGCAGCAGCTTGTGAATGAGTTCGCCGCGTCAAGAAAATGGAGCGTTGCCCCGCCAACCTTTATTGACGCGATAGACGAAGGGGGCGCGGAAGTAGTGGGTGGAATGTTGGAGATTTATTCAGCGCTGCAACCAAGCATACTCTCCGTTGATATGGATTCGAAAAATCTAGATGAAGTAGAAGAAATAATCTGCACTGTAAAAAAGTTATCTGAAAAACAAAATATTTCTTTTGAATTTCAACTGGATACAACTTATGTTGGCGCCATTGATGATGGTGTTATTGATCGAATCTTGCTGGAAGGACTGCTCGTCCCGTGGCGAAATCATATCAAAGGAAAAAGTTGAGCTGGAAACGAAAAGGGGACAAATTTATTTAAATTAGAGTTTAAAGGCGCACTAAAATAAATCTGTCCCCTTTTTCATTCAAATTACCCAGTCGATGCATGGCGAAACCCCAATACAGGTCGACTCGAGCTTCAGGATGGCCATCATAGAGCTGAAGCCGGCAAAAAAGCTAGCTTGGATAAGATTCCAGTTAATATTGGGGAGTGATGTTATGAGTAATAAATATCAAGCAGCTTTTGTTATACCTGTTGGAGCAAATAAGACCTTGGGTGAAGATGGCTGGGAGTTTGAGAGCTCTGAGCGTATTTCTAAAGATCTCGAAGCGTATTTTGCCAAAACGTTGGAGCTTGATTTTGTAAAAGAGTACTCAGGTATTAAAGAGTACGTAGGTGCGCGGTTTAAAATGTTAATAATTTCTGATGATGAAAAGGATATTGAAAATATTTTCTTTCAAGTCTTTCCTGAAGGATTGAACGTCTTGTTAGAGGCATGCCTAGACAAAAAAGTTTCCTCTAAGGCAGAGCTATTTATTCCGGGTTGAATGTTCGAATTAGATGTATGTAAATCAAGGCAGAAAAGGGACAGATTTATTTAAATTAGAGTTGAGAGCCTATTAATTAATTCTGTCCCCTTTTGTTGTATTTAATTACATAGGGGGCGATTTGTGTCGAACAAACAAGTATATGAGCTAACGATTGATGATCTTGTTAGCTATAGCGTTTGGTTTTTTCCGATGGACGACACCGTGGAGGATGAATCAACTGTACGCCCCCTCGCCGAACAGGAAACGTGCTCAGACTTTCAGATTGTCGTTAGAGCTGATTTTTTTGGTGAAAGTGGCGCTGTGTATCGCGGTTATTTGTATTGGGACTCCAATGCCGCAATTGAATACTTAAAGCCTGTTGTATTGTCTGATAAGGGAGACGCCGTAAGTTTTTGGAGCGGCATAGTCACTCCAGCGTGGGATAGTTCGGAGTTTGCCGGTTCGATTAGATCCGAGCTGCCTATTTCTTATGCCTCAGCACCGGTTTTCGGTCTTCCTTCCATTTGCGGAAAGCTGGAGGGACTTTATTATCTTTCGGATGATCAAGTTTGCTGCTTGAAATGACGAAAAAAAGTGGACTGGTTTATTTAGTTGGATTGCTCACGCACAAAGCGGGCGACACAAAGGCCGCCCGATTTTCACTCAGGACGGATCGGCATTAAGCCTGCGACTGATGACATCCAGCAAATCACACCCATCGCGCAGCGGAATGGCCAGCAAATGGGCGAAGTCTGAAAGCACGACGGCATCGCTGCTGAGTTGTTCGCGAAAGGCCAGGTTTTCCAGCAGTTGGGTGACGGCCCGAATGCGGTGCACGGCGGCGTCGTGGAGGACGTCGAGAGGTGCCTGGGTGTCGATGATCAGGGCTGGGACGGTGCAGTCGTGGCCGGTTAGGGGAATGTATCGATTCATCATTAAGCTCTCTGGATTATTGAGGGCTCGTTCTTCGGGTCGCCAAACCCGGTCACCTTTTGAGCGACGACCGGACTATAAGCGCCTCAGCTAAAACCGCGCAAGGCGTCACACTGATGGCACACATTGCTCATGTCACGCCATCCATTGCCGACACAACGGCGATGACCAACGCATCAAAAAATGAGATTCCGCCATCATCGGCACTCTCAAAACCGCTCCACCGTTACCCACAAGGAAGAAATACATGATCAAGTTGTTCTGCAAAGCCGCTGTCGTTCTGTCCCTTGCCACGCTGTTTGGCTGTTCCTCGACGCCGTCGGTGGAGAAGATGCAGGCTGACGTGGCGAACTATTCGCTGCCCAAGGCTGCCGTGGCCGATAAAGGTTTGGTGTACGTCGTGCGCCCGAGCAACGTCGGGATGTTGGTGCGGTTCAACGTGTTCCTGGATGACAAGGAAGCCGACTCGGAGATGGGTTACAACCGTGGTAACCAGTACATCTATTTTTTCGTGACGCCGGGCAAACACGTGATCAGCTCCAAGGCTGAAAACTGGGCGGATATGCCGATTGATGTAAAGGCGGGTGAGGTGGTTTACCTCAAGCAGGAAGTCGAAATGGGCTTCGCCGTGGCGCGTAACAGCCTCAAAGCGCTGAGCGAAGTTGAAGGCCGTTATCTGGTCAAGGATGCGTCCTTGGGCACCATTGCCAAAGAAAGCAAATGAGTTGAGCCAGTATGTCGGCAGGGTCCCAGGCTCTGCCGACTTCTCGTATTCACTGCAAACATTAAAGGACTGATGTGAAAAACCTCCTCCTCATTCTCCTCACCACCCTCATCCTCGGCGGCTGCGTCAGCCACCCCCTCACCCCCGAAAACCGCGCGCAGATCAAGACCGTCAAAGTCCTGCCCGTGAAGTGGGAAAAGAACATGGTGTACTTCGGCCGCGAACAGGCCTGGGGCGCGGCCCTGGGTGCCGGGGTTGGCGCCGGTGTTGGCATGGCCAGCGGGGCGTCCAAGCTGGGTACTGCAGCGTTGAGCGGTGCCGGGTTTGCCGGTGGCATGAAGCTCGGGCAGTTGGCCGAGATGCCGACGCCGGTGGCTATTCTGACGGTGATGGAGGCGGAAAAACTCGATGTAGGCGTGTTGCTCAAGCAGGGCTTTGTCGATGAGTTGGGTAAGACTTCGACGCTCAAGGTGGTCGGCGACGATGAGCCCGCTGATGCGCAGATTCAGTTGACCGTGTCCGAGTGGGGCTTTCGCCTGACCCAGGGTTTCAGCAGTGTGATTTATCCGACCCTTAACGTGTTAGCGCAGATGGATCGCGGCGATGAGATGATCTGGCGCACCTTTGAAGCGGTCACGCCGTTTAATGGTCAGAACGTTTATGGCTACACGCCGCTCACTTACCGCACCGACCCTGAAGCCTTGCGCCGGGCGTTGACTGGGATTACGCAGATTTCTGCGCAGTATCTAGTGAAGGAGCTCAAGTAGGTTTGTGCGAAGGCTGGCTGCTGTCGGTGGGCGGGCTTGGACTAATGCCAGTCAGTTGAGTTTTTTTGTAGGAGCGAGCTTGCTCGCGAAAAACCTACAGGCGCTGCGTTCATTCAGAAAGCACGCGTTATCGTTGACGTTTTTCGCGAGCAAGCTCGCTCCTACAGTAGACGTGTGCTTATGAAGGCCGTGTGTCTGTTGCTGTACTGGCGCTTTCGCAGGCAAGCCAGCTCCCACATTTGAGCTTCGTTGCTTTGAGTATTGCGGTCGGCAGTAGGCTAAGCCCCACCACCTATGGCCGAAACAACTTGAGAACCGCTCTCAACCCCGTAAAATGCCGCAGCCGTTGCATCACCGTCTTTCAGGGAAGAATCCAGGCCAGTGCGTTTTCAGGCTGCCTAACTCCTTGGAAAACCCAGCAACGCTGATTTCCTCACCCAAGGAGCACCCTGTGAAGACACTGTCCAAAATCCTGCTGTCGGGCCTCACCGCCGCGGCGCTGTTGACCGTGGCCGGTTGCGCCACCGAGAGCAACCGCGCGATGCCGGTGGAGCAAGTCGCCAGCGCCCACGTGGCCTATTCCGGCGTGCGTGTGCCGATTGCCGTGGGCAAGTTCGATAACCGCTCCAGCTACATGCGCGGCATCTTCTCCGATGGCGTTGACCGTCTCGGCGGCCAGGCCAAGACCATCCTTATCACCCACTTGCAGCAGACCAACCGCTTCAGCGTGCTGGACCGCGACAACATGGGCGAAATCTCCCAGGAAGCCAAAATCAAAGGCACCGTGCAGAAGCTCAAGGGCGCTGACTATGTGGTGACTGGCGATGTAACCGAGTTCGGCCGCAAAGAAACCGGCGACCGCCAGCTGTTCGGCATTCTCGGCCGTGGCAAGACCCAAGTGGCCTACGCCAAAGTCGCGTTGAATATCGTCAACATCAACACCTCTGAAGTGGTGTATTCCACCCAGGGCGCTGGTGAGTACGCGCTGTCCAACCGTGAAGTGATCGGCTTTGGCGGCACCGCCAGCTATGACTCCACCCTCAATGGCAAGGTGCTGGACCTGGCCATGCGCGAAGCGATCAATCGCCTGGTCGACGGCATCAATGCCGGCGCCTGGAACCCGCGTAACTGATCAGCCACACCACAAGGAGCAGTACACGGATGAGCAAGGCAGTGAAGTTAGCGCTGACGCTGGCAGCAATCGCGACGGTAGCCGGGTGCCAAACGGCGCCCCAGCCCCTGTATCAATGGGAAAGCTACCAGCCGCAGGTTTACGAGTACTTCAAGGGCGAGCCCAAGGAAGCGCAGGTGGAAGCACTGGAGCGCGATCTGCAGAAGATCAACGCCAGTGGCCGCAAGGCACCGCCGGGTTACCACGCGCACTTGGGCATGCTGTACATGAACATGGGCAAGGATGACCAGATGGTGCAGGAGTTTCGCACCGAGAAGGCGTTGTTCCCTGAGTCTGCTGCGTACATGGACTTTCTGTTGAAAAACGCCAAAGCCGGAGTCGCCACCAAATGAGCCTGTTAAAACTCACCGGCGCCTTGCTGGCCCTGGCGTTGCTCGGCGGTTGCGCCGCACCCAAGACGGTTGATTATTCGGCGTACAAACAGGCGCGGCCCAAGTCGATCCTGGTACTGCCGCCGATCAATGAATCGCCGGAAGTGCAGGCGTCCTACAGCCTGGTGTCGCAAGTCACCTACCCGCTGGCCGAAGCCGGCTACTACGTGTTGCCGATTGCCCTGGTGGACGAAACCTTCCGTCAGAACGGCCTGACCACCGCCAACGATATCCAGGCCGTACAACCGGCCAAGCTGCATGACATCTTTGGTGCGGACGCGGCGCTGTACATCACCATCAGCGAGTACGGCACCCAGTACATGCTGATCTCCAGCGACACCTCGGTGACGGCCTCGGCCAAACTGGTGGACCTGCGCACTGGCACCACCTTGTGGACAGGTTCGGCGCGGGCGTCGAGCGAGGAGGGCAACAACAACGGTGGCGGCCTGGTGGGCATGCTGATCACGGCGGCGGTCAAGCAGGTGATCAACAGCTCTACTGATGCGGCGCACCCGATTGCCGGTATCACCAGCGCGCGCTTGCTGTCGGCAGGGCAACGCACCGGCATCTTGTACGGCCCGCGTAACCCCAAGTACGGCACAGACTAAAAGATCAACTGTAGGAGCGAGCTTGCTCGCGAAAAACGTCAACGATAACGCGTGCCTCCTGAATGAACGCGGCGTCTGTGAGTTTTTCGCGAGCAAGCTCGCTCCTACAAGGTGAATTTCAAGGGGTTAACCCGAACCTCGCGCACCTCGCGTCTGACCTTGTGAACGGCTCATTCATTCACGAGGTTCAGCCCCATGTCCCGCCCTCTGCTTTACCTGCGTCCCGCTGCCCAAGGCTTTACCGTTACCCTGCTGGTAGCGCTGGCCGGGTGTGGGCTGTCTTCCTCACCCGAGGTGGCCAAACCCGCACCACCCATCGCCGAGTTGCACAGCGCGCCGGTTGAGGGCGCGATGGTCAAACGCATGGCCATGCCGGCACCGATGGCGTTGCGTGAAATGGCGATGATGAATGACCGCAGCGAACCCCGCGAGCAATACGCCAACCTGCCCGACAACCCCGTGCACCGCGTCGCCGAAGCCCCGGTCTCCACCTTCAGCGTGGATGTCGACACGGGCAGCTATGCCAACGTACGGCGCTTCCTCAACCAAGGCCGTCTACCGCCCGAAGGCGCGGTGCGGTTGGAGGAAATGGTCAACTACTTTCCCTACCACTACGCCCTGCCCACCGACGGCTCACCCTTTGGCGTCACCACCGAAGTCGCCACCACGCCGTGGAACCCGAGCACAAAACTGCTGCGCATTGGCATCAAGGCCTCCGATAAACCCGTGGCCGAACTGGCGCCCGCCAACCTGGTGTTCCTGGTGGACGTGTCCGGCTCCATGGACCGTCGCGAAGGCTTGCCGCTGCTCAAAAGCACGCTGAAATTACTGGTGGATCAACTGCGTGATCAGGACCGCGTGTCACTGGTGGTCTACGCCGGTGAATCCCGCGTGGTGCTCAAGCCCACCTCGGGCAGTGAAAAAGCCAAGATCCGCAACGCCATCGACCAACTCACCGCCGGCGGTTCCACGGCGGGCGCGTCCGGCATCGAACTGGCCTACCAGATGGCCCGCGAAGGCTTTATCGACAACGGCATCAACCGCATCCTGCTGGCCACCGACGGCGACTTCAACGTGGGCATCAGCGATTTTGACAGCCTCAAGCAAATGGCCGTGGCCCAGCGCAAAAGCGGCGTATCGCTGACCACCCTCGGCTTTGGTGTGGACAACTACAACGAACACCTGATGGAACAACTGGCCGACGCGGGCGACGGCAACTACGCCTACATCGACAACCTGCGCGAAGCCCGCAAAGTGCTGGTGGAGCAACTCAGTTCCACCCTGGCCGTGGTGGCGCGGGATGTGAAGCTGCAGGTGGAATTCAACCCGGCCCAGGTCAGCGAATACCGCCTGCTGGGCTATGAAAACCGCGCCCTGAAGCGTGAGGATTTCAACAACGACAAGGTCGATGCCGGCGAGATTGGCGCAGGGCATACGGTGACCGCGCTGTATGAAATCGTGCCCAAGGGCGAGAAGGGCTGGTTGGAGCCTCTGCGTTACGCCGCCGCACCTGCGACCGAAGGCCAATCCGATGAGCTGGCGATGCTGCGGGTGCGCTACAAGCCCGCTGCGGGCGGTAGCAGCCAGTTGATCGAACGTCCCATCGCCAACCAGGCTGCCCCGGCCAGCGACGACCTGCGTTTCTCGTCTGCCGTGGCCGCCTTCGCCCAACAGCTCAAGGGCGATGGCCGCTACACTGGCACCATGAGCTTGCAAGACACCGCCAAACTGGCGCGCTCGGCCCGCGGCGATGACCCGTTCGGGCTGCGCAACGAATTCGTGCAACTGGTGGAGTTGGCCCAAAGCCTCAAACCAGAATCCCGAACACAACAATGAACCAATGTGGGAGCTGGCTTGCCTGCGATGCAGACAACTCGGTTCACCAGGCACACCGAGTGGATGCCATCGCAGCGTTGCGACGATTCGACAAGCCAGCTCCCACACTAACCCTGCTTCGGCTGACCAAAAGGAGTTCGCCCACTACATGGCCGTTCCAGACGACTCACCCAGCGACGAATCGCTGCTGGCCCGCTACCGAACCGGTGACGCGGGCGCCTTCGAAACCTTGTACACGCGCCATCGCCAGGGCCTGTACCGCTTCCTCGTGTCCCTGTGCAACAAAGCCGAACTGGCCGAAGAAATCTACCAGGACACCTGGCTCAGCCTCATCCGCAGCACCACCCAGCCACAAGGCCGGGCGAGTTTTCGCACCTGGTTGTTCCAGATCGCCCGCAACCGCCTGATCGACCATTGGCGCAAGCACGGCATCCACAACCCCCTGCATGACAGCTACGATGAACAGCTGCACGCCCAGGCCGACGACAGCGACGGCCCCGAGCAGCAACTGACCCTCAGCCGCGACCAGGCGCGCCTCGACGCGGCCCTGCAAGCGTTGCCCGAAGACCAGCGCGAAGTGTTTCTGCTGCGCCTGCACGGCGAGCTCGAAGTACCGCAAATCGCTACCCTCACCGGCGCCCCGCTGGAAACCGTAAAAAGCCGCCTGCGCTACGCCCTGCAAAAATTGCGGCGCCTGCTGGCCGAGGAGGTACCCGTATGACTGACTCCCGACACACCCCAGACGACGCGCTGCTCCAGCACTACCGTCAACACAGCACGGGCGAACCGCCCGCGTCCCTCGACGCCTTCATCCTCAACGCCGCCCGCCGCGAAGCCCCGCAGCCGCAACCCAGCCTGTGGCAACGCTGGCTACAAGCCTGCCAACGCCCGCGCTGGCAAATGGCATTTGCCACCGTCGCCGGGTTGGCACTGATGATCGGCGTGGTCACGCGCTCCCCCGTGCCGCAACCTGAAATCTCCACCGCGACATTCTCCGCACTGCGCCACGAAGAAGCGGCTCACCCGGCGCCGCAAGCGTTTTCCGCACCCGCGCCAATGGCCCGCATGGCCGTAGCGCCTAGGGTTGAAAGCGCTCCTGCTCAAGCCGAAAGCGCATTGGCGGATCAGCCAGCGGCAAAACTCAGCAAACGGACACTGCCTACGTTGGAAGAAGGCCTGCAGGAGATTGTGAACCTGCGTCGAGCGGGGGAAACCAAGGCGGCGGACGAGAAACTGCTGGCGCTTTACCAACGCTTCCCGCAGGAGGATTTGCCGGCACGGTTAGAAGCACTGCAAACGCGTTAAATCTGCCGCCACGAAAAAAGCCCCTGGCCTGTCGACCTGGGGCTTTTTATTACAACCCGCCGTAGGCTCGGTACCAGCCCACCGTGTCCGCTAGGGTCTGCTCCAACCCGCGAAAGCTCAGCCCCAGTTCCTCTTCACTTTTACGGTGGTCAAAGCGGGTACGGTGCTCCTCGCGTATCAACAGCCGCAACGTCGCCATGCTCAGCAAAATGGGCTTGCCGGTCAGGTACGCGTAGGCCTCTTGCACCGCTGCCAACAGGTACAGCGCGGGCAGCGGCAGCTGGCGGGAGGGCACCTTGACCTCGGCAATACGCCCCAGCACAGGCATCAGCTGGCGCATGGTAAAGTTGCGACCGGCCGCGAGATAACGCTCGCCCCGACGCCCGCTCTGGGCGGCAGCAATGTGCGCCCAGGCCACATCGCGGGCATCGACCAGCGAAAAGGTGCCAGGAATCAGCCCCGGCAACTTGCCGTTGATCACGTCCCTCACCAACTGCCCCGAAGACGTCGGCCCACGGTCGCCCGGCCCCCACATCCAACCGGGCAAGACCATGCAGGCGTGCATCTGCGGATGGCTTTCAAGAAACCTCAACACCTCCCGCTCAGCCAGGATCTTGCTGCGGTAGTAGTCATCCGCATCGGCTTCGTCCCGCAGGCACGTCTCGTCGATCGGCGTACCGGGGGCACCGTCGAGCACGGCAATCGACGAAGTATGTACAAACCGTCGCACCCCGGCGTCATACGCCTGTTGCAGCAGGGCCCGCGTACCGACGACATTGATCTTTTCCAGTGCCTCCCAATGGCTGCCGCCCTTGTAGTTATCGCGAAAAAACGCCGCGCAGTGAAACACCGTATCGCAGCCTTGCAACGCCGCCGCGAAGGCATCCACATCCGCCATGTCCCCCACCACCTGCTCCACGCCCGGCACATCGCCGAACTGCTGCGCACCCTTGACCGCCGAGCGCACCAGCGCCTTCACCGCATAACCCCGTGCGACCAGCTCCCGCACCAGGTTGTTGCCCAGCAAGCCGGTGGCGCCGGTCACAAAGGTGCTGCGCAAGCGATTGGGGTTCGTGTTCATACAGGCCATTCCATTTATTGAGAAGGCCAGTAGATATACCCGCGAGCCCGCGCCGTAAAAACAGCGCCTACGGCATAATGGCTTTGCACATCTGCACACCAGGGAAGCGCGGAGATATGGCATTGCAGGCAAATTGGGACGATCTTCGACTGCTGCTGGCAGTCTCACGGCGCGGCAGCTTTTTACAGGCAGGCCAGTTACTCGGTATCGCGGCCTCTACCGTCTCCCGCCGCCTCACCCAACTGGAAACCGCCCTGGGCGAACCACTGGTAGAACGCGGCGTGGAAGGCTGCCGGCTCACCTCCCGAGGCCAAGCCCTCGTAGACGTCGCCCTGGCAGCCGAATCCGGCCTGCGACGCCAGGCCCCCGTCGACGGCGCGCCAGCAATTCTCAGCGGCACCGTACTGGTCAGCGCCGGCGAAGGCTTTTCTGCCAGCGTGCTCGAAGCCGCCAGCCGCTTCACAGCGCAGCACCCAGGCTGCTCCGTAGAACTCCAGGTCACCACCGACTTCCACAAAATCGTACGAGGCGTGGCCGATATAGCCATACGCACCGCACACCTGGGTGAGCCCTCCCTGATCTACCGAGGGCTCGGCAAACTGGACTACGGGGTATTCGCCACCGCCGAATATCTGCAACGATTCCCTGCGCTAACCCCAGCCACTGCCGCCAGTATTGCCTTGCTGCCACCGCTGGACCTGCTCCCGCAAATGCGTGCGGCGAAAGCTGCCGGACTGGACCATGCGCCGATCAGGGTGAGTTCGTTTGCGGTGCAGCTTGAATCGGTGAGGCGCGGGATGGGGGTGGCGGTGTTGCCGCGTATTTTGGCGACGGGGTTGAGTGAGGTTTTTCAAGAGATAGAACTGCCGGGGATGGAGGTTTATTTGGTTACGCGGCCGCAGGCGTTGAAGCAGGGGCATATTCAGGGGTTTTTTGGGGTGTTGGAGGGGGTGTTGCGGGATGAAATTTCTAGCCTGGATAAGCAGCATTTCAGGAATTAATCGAGTCCTGCGTAAGGCCCAACCCATCGGGATGTAGAGGCTCTGCCGCTTGTAGCAATATCGAGTCGCGCGTCAATATCCCTATATGCCCTTTCTCGTTTTCCGTGAACGCCACGGCATGCGGGTCTTTAAGCTATTCAGGATGCCCGCTGCATGCTCCCTCAGGATCTTCCGCGACTCGTCATCAACTCTGACAGTGAACCCCATGACTAACCCCATTCGCCGTGCAACATCCCTTCGTCCACGCTAATTCAAGCACTTGATCCACGTTGCATCTGTTACTGGCGGTCTGCCAGAGCGCGACTTGATGCTTTTATGGCTCATACACCACTGCGATTCGCGTTACAGAAGTGGCCTTATTGGAGGTCGTAGACGTACTGTACTCCAGCGGATCTATTAAGTCCGAGGCGTATCTATGAGCAGACATCACCAAGGGCTGTCGATCCCGCAACGTGTACCTGACACATGCTCGAGGCCTTGCCGCCTTGGACTGCTGAATCGCGGTTAGCTCGACGCCGGTGGGTCCTTTCCGGCGCTAATGAATATCGAGGACTGCGCCCAGTTTTAAAGTTGGTTACCCCAAGCGAGGGGTCAGCGTTTGAACTTGAGCTTAACAATCGCCAATCGGACAGCGGTCTGGAGGTTTACCGTGCCTTTGATTCGCTCCAGCAGACGATCAGTCGGCTCTGCCGTCAGGCCGATATCAAGCAGGGGTTGTCACACTGTGGCAGGCGATCTCTAGCGGCAAAGATGCTGGCTGCGACCGGCGACGTGGAGACGATATAGACCATCCTCTGTCATGGCGACCTCGATCATGGCAAGTCGTATCTAACTTTTGACATCGAGGTTATCCGTCGCGCTTTCGAGCTTGCACTGGCATAGTGATGTCGGTAACTCTTTCCACTAGTCAATATTGATATGGAAAAATCGCTGTACCCTCAAGCCGGTCTTAGTCGCGGGCTTTGGCGGTGCCGGGGTGCGGGTTTAGTGCCTAGGGACAGCATTCCAATTACGCCGTACTTCAGCTCTATCACAAGGAGTTTCATTCATGGCTATCAAACTGCCTACCGAAGTTGATCCTCACCTAGCCTTGGCCGCTCTGCCGACGGATCTCCGCTCGATCGTTGCGTCGTTGGGAAGAGGGGGGCAATTGATCGCTTGTGACATTTATAACCTACATGCCATTCGTGGTCAGGGCGATTACTCAATCGGGTTGCATGACGGCGCTTTGTTGGCCATGGCGCTTACCAGCTGCGGAGCGGCATTGGCCCGCGAAGAAATCACGATCATCGAGCACAACCAGTTGCATGCTCACGTGCTTCGTACCGCCAAAGTGCAGATTTGAGTGGTCGTCGGTCAACTCTGAACGCATAGGAAAATTTCGTCCGCGCCGAAACAGTTGAACGACTGCTGGATCGTTCACTTGCAGGGTTGATCGCCGAGGGACGAGCGAAAACGCTTTTTACGTTCAGCGACCTAACGGGACTTGAGCCGGAGCTGGCAGGGCAGATCCGTGAGGCTTGCGCTAAGCGTTCAAACAGTTGACGGAAATCGACCTGTACACTCAAAGCCCCGCCGTTAAACGTGGGGCCGAGGACGTAGAAGTGCCGAATTGGTGAGATGTGTACAAGGTGGTGACCGCCCTGGCCGCGATGGCAAAAAACCAGATCTAAATTCGAAAAGGATTTCGGGTCTTTCGGATTCTTACTACAGTTTTATTCATGTGTGCTCGTTAGCGCATGTAAGGAGAAGCAAATTGGCTGATCTCAAAATGCGGGTGCAGTCTCATGTACTCAAACTCTTGGGTGACCAACTGATTGGCCACGATAGGTTGGCCGTTTTTGAGTTGGTTAAAAACTCATACGACGCAGATGCGGAGCGAGTTGACGTTACTCTAGACCTCGAGTGCGATGAGCCTTATATCTCTATCAAAGATGATGGCTGTGGCATGAGCATGGACGATATAGAGTCTAAATGGCTAGAGATCGGGACGGACTCTAAACGAGGTCTAAAAGGAAAAATTCCTTCTAAGAAATTCAAGCGCCTACCTCTGGGCGAAAAAGGGGTGGGGCGTCTTGCGATACAAAAGCTAGGAGATTCTGTTCAGCTTGTAACACGAATAGCTAACGCACCAGAGCTAGAGTTTAAGATTGTCTGGGATGACTTAATTGGTGGGGGTAAATACCTAGATCAAGGCCTATCTATTTCAGTTAAAAGGAATATGGTCCCGAAGGTTTTCAAAACAGGTGGCGGTACACTCCTGAAAATTACTGATCTCTCTAGGCCTGAATGGAGCAAGAGAGAGGTGCGCGACCTTTATCGGCTTATTACTTCCCTAAGTAATCCAATTAATAAAATTGGATCCTTTGATGTCGAATTACACTTGCCTGGGAGGGAGGAAGATATTGAGGATCTGCCTTCTGCCCAAGATATGCTTAATGCGGCTATCTGGAGTTTTGACTTTGCTGTCTCTGAGTCAGGGAGGTTTTCATGGGAATATAAATTCAAGCCGCCAGCCTATAAGGGGCTGAAACATGACGGAGATGCTAATCCAGCCGACAAGTTAGAGTTAGTGAAGGTGGTCGATGAGGACGATGATGGTAAGCCACCGGCTATCTTCCTTGATCCTGCTATGTTGGCTGGCATTGGACCTATCAAAGGAAAAATCTACGCCTACCACCGCAGAACTGAAATTCTCAAGGAAAGTGGATCGGCCAAATTGATCACTGACTGGATTCGATCTCAGTCAGGTGTGCGCGTATATCGAGACCAAGTGCGTGTTTTCAACTACGGTGAGCCAGGTGATGACTGGCTTGGACTTAACGTCCGAAGAATTAACCGACCGGCAGGGAAATTGGGTACTGATAGTTTGATAGGTTACATTGACCTTAACCTCGCGAAGAGCCCAGGTTTAAAAGAGAAAACAAACCGTGAAGGGTTTGACGAAAATGATGTTTATCGAAATTTTCAGAGAGTCGTACTCAGCGTTTTCGATAAGTTTGAACGCTTGCATGGGCCTCACAGAAAACAAATTGATAAGGCGATCAAGGGGGAATCGAAAATTATCCCCGTAGAGGAGGCTTTTGACGCACTTAATGAGATTGCAAAGAAAAATAATTTAGAGTCAGAAATCAAACCAGTTGTTGAGTCCCTGCAATCTCAACTGAATAGCTACCGCACTGTTATGCTCAACTCCGGCATGGCTGGTCTCAATTTGTCTTTGGCTTTCCATGAGATGGTTCATGGCGTGGATACTCTGACTAGGCAACTTGAGGGGAATACCAGTAAAACGACGCTTCAGCAAACAATTGTACATTTGCGAAAGCTGTTAGACACATTTAAGCCTCTTCTAAACAAAGAGCGCGCGCGCAAGACAACCATCAGGGAGCTTGTTGCGCGAGCGCTGGATATGAACTCTGGGCGGTTCAAGCGCCATGATCTTGTCCTGTCTAATCACTTGTCTGACGGAGGTGTTTCATTTCCGGTGAGCGGCCCCCTCAACCTGTTAATGGGTGCGATAAACAATATCATCGATAACGCTATTTATTGGTCGCGTTATCAGGCGCAGAAAGAAGACAAGCAGGGTGCCGTCCTGATTATGACGCAGTGGGATAGTGATAAACGCAGTGGTTCTCTTGCGATTATTGACAATGGCCCCGGTTTTGAATTGCCGTTAGACCAGCTGGGTACCCCCTTTGTATCTAACAGGGCGGAGGGGATGGGGCTTGGTCTTTACTATTCCCGGATGGTTATGGAGTCAATTGATGGTAGTTTAGTTTTGTGCTCAGCTGACGAAATCAGAGATGACTTTCAAATCCCAGATGCATACGACGGTGCTGCAATTATATTTCAGTTCAAGGAAGAAAAATGATTCCTCAATTTGTACGTGTTGCTGCTATTGATAACGAACAGGAACATCTGGATAAAATATATTCGGCCTTGGTCTCGGCTGGGTATTGGGTTATGCCATTCTTGTATGATCTAGGAACGATAAACCCTACGCCCCCACAGCCTTTCAATGGTGTCAGGATAATTTTTTCTGACATACATTTGGGTGATGGAGGTATGAATAATATGGCTCAGCAAACGTTAGCCATAATGTCTAGCCTGAAAAAGATTGTCTGTGATGGCCCTTATGTTGTCATTTTTTGGACCAAATTTCCGGAAGATGCTGAACGTGTGTTTGGTGAGATAATTAAGAGGGCGAAAGACTTTGACTTGGTTGTGCCAGTAGGTTTTGGATGTATAGATAAAAAGTTAGTACTAGGTCTTGAACAGCAGCCGGAGCTGCTTGCTGATTTGATAGACCAAGTAAATGAAGCAATTTTGAATTGTGGTGCTTTGCTGCTATCTATCTCTTGGGAAGAGCGTGTGTTCCAAGCTGCAGTACGCTCAACACATCGCCTTTTCGATTTGACTAAGGCGGCCGGGGAAGAAGGCGCTTTGCCCCGCTGGCACAAGCTTCTAGCATTTTTATCTACAGAAGCGGTTGGTTCGGCTCAGGCACAAATTGCACCTGTGGCTGCGATGGATGCTGCCTTATTACCCGTTTTAGAAGATCGGCTCGATGTGTCAGCTGAATATGTTGCAGGATTAAACGCATTGCTTGCGGAGCAATTTGGGAACGCCCCAGACGGAGTTTCGCAGTCTAGTTTGAATACTCATTATCTCGTTTCCGTTTTGACTGACCCTGTTGGATTTCAGCCCTCCAGTCGGGGGATGGTCTCAATAGTTGATAGGGCGGGCTGGGATCAGGCATGTCCTGAACTTTGGGGCGCTAGTTGCAATGAAGTGCTAGGTCGTGAGTTTCTAATGCCTGGGGAATATGTGAGAGATGACGATTTTCTCAATTCTTTGACTCCATGTGTTGTAACGCTTACTCCCGAGTGCGACGACGTCCAGGGTAAGGTCTATAGCTATAGATACTTGTTAGGTGTTTTTATCCCTGTCGCCGATGTAGATAAGGCTCGTTATTTTTCGAGAAAACAAAGGAAGTACTCCAATCTTTCGATTTTTGATGTGGGTGTGCTCTCGTTAGATCTTGGAGACGGTGTCAAGGATTACTGTCTGCTGGTTTCATGCAACAGGTTTTTTGCAAAACCTGTTAAAGACCTATTGCACGTTCAGCCTAAACTAAGATTGCGGCGTGCAACTCTTGAGGAGCTGAGTCATCACTACACGACTCACGCGCGACGTCCGGGTGTGATGAGGTTTTTTCCTGAATAGGATTAGTAGTCAAACCTCTGACAATAGCAGCCATCACTGGTGAGCAAACCGCATTGCCGAGTAAACGAATGCGGTTTCTCTTATTGGTTTCTGGGAATACGTAGTTCTCCGGAAAGCCCATAGCTCGACGGAGTTCAATCGCTTGCAACATCCGCATCATGTGACCGTTTTCGGTCGGTACAACCAGTGCAAACCGATCGACGGTAGTGATAGTTCTCAAGGGTACGTCTAACGACTGATAGCCGCCAGCACCATCATTTCCGTAGTACACCAATAGGAAAGCTTTGTTCTCGCCGAACGCAGCTATTCCGCGATCTGCCCGGGCTAAGGTCTTTTGAGCTCGACCGGGCTTACGGAGCGGGGTCATGGGCCACGTTCCATCAGGATCGAGTATCTCCCTAGCCGTCATCTCCCTATCTGCATTACCCACAGTACCAGTGGGTTCTTTATGCATGTCTGCGATCAAGAATAACCGCTTGCGGCGCTGCGGCACTCCAAAGTCAGCAGAGTCCAAAACTTGCTCATGCAAGTGGTATCCAAGCTCTTGGAGCTCCGCTTTTAGCTCGGGGTAGCGCTCCCAGGGTTTCATTTGGGTGACGTTTTCAAGCACAACCCAGCGCGGCTTCATCACTTTGGCATAGCGTATAACCTGTAGAGCTGTCTCTTTGCTTTCTTCAGAGCGTGGCTTGCTGCCTCTAGCGCAGGTGTGATGTGTGCACTCGGGGGAAGACAATAGAAGATCGATTGAGCCTGTCTGTTTTACGACATCGGACGGTTCGATTAGCCTTAAGTCTCCTGTAAACACCTTTGCGCGAGGGAAATTGAGGCCAAAAGCCTCAGTGGCTATAGGCCACATATCTACGCCGCCTACCACTTCAGCGCCTGCTAATCGTGCGCCTAGACTGCTGCCGCCACCGCCGCAAAACATGTCGAAAACCTTGATGCGTTCCATTAGCTGAACTGCTCTCTATTGATTAGTTGCCACGTTACCAAGTCACCAGAGGAAAAGGGGACAGATTTATTTTCACGGCGAAAAGAGGAGGGAAATACAACACAGCTCAAACCGAAGGCCGAGCGAGTGACCCTGACACCATCTTCTACTATCCCAGCGCAATTCAACACCTTCACCTCGCCCCCACCAACCCCAAAAACAAAAAAGCCCCAGATCTCCCGACCTGAGGCTTTTTCATTCCAAATCTGGTGCACCCGGCGGGATTCGAACCCACGACCCCTGCCTTCGGAGGGCAGTACTCTATCCAGCTGAGCTACGGATGCTTGTGCGGGCGACATCATACCCATGTCGACCTAATGCGTCCATTCCGGCATTTCCTCCGCCCCCTGTCGTCCATTTCCGACAAAAAATGGCTAATCGCCACCCTCATTCACAACTCCCCGCGCCGCACGTCCCTTTGTTTGCTTTGCTCTTGTGGCTTTACACCGCTTCCACGCCGCAATTCCCCAGGTGAACGCATGCATTCCAAAGGAACCGTGATGCTCGATCTCCCGCTCAGACAAACCCTGCTGGCTCGCTCCGACTTGTTTCGAGGTATGCCGGAGCATCTCTTGCGCTACGTGGCCACCCATATGGTGGAGCGCACGCTGGATGATCGTGAGCTGTTGTATTTCAAGGACGACACCCTCGAATTTATTGCGCTGGTAGTGGAGGGGCGGATTTATTCGGTGGTGCATGGGCCGGATGGGCGCGAGCAGATTATCGGCAGTACCGGGGCTGGGCAGGTGGTGGGGGAGACGGCGTTGATCAAGGATCATGGGCGCGAGTCTTCTACCTTTGCCAGCGGGCCTACGCGGTTGTTGCAGTTGGGTAGCCGGCATTTTGCTGTGTTGTTTGAGGAGCCGGTGTTTCTGCGGCGTTTGTTGATGCTGATGATGCTGCGGTTGCTGCAGGCCATCGAGTTGCTGGAGTTGGTGTGCCTGCATCGGCTGGAGTCGCGGTTGGCGCGGTTTTTGTTGGCCAACCTGGGTGAGATTGACCTGGCGTTGGCCTTGCCCAGTGTGTCGTTGCCCGCAAGCCAGGGGGTGTTGGCGTCGATGCTGAACACCAGTCGGCCCAAGCTGAATGTACAGCTGCAAGTGTGGCGGCGCAGTGGGGTGATCAGCGGCGATCTGGAGCGCATGGTGATCAACGATGTTGAGCAGTTGCGGCGCAAGGCTTTTGCGCTGAATTAGTTGTGGTGGTGTTCCCCAGGTAACAGCGTACCCCCGTCGAGCCCTCGCAGACTGGCCCTTCATCAAGGATGCACAGGAGTGCTGGCGATGGGGATGACTGTTCAGTTCAAGGATCAATGGGCCGCCGATGACCGTTTGTTCGAAGCGAGTTGGCGCGCTGTGCACGGCGAGCTCAGGCGCCGGGCGTTGCGGCGGGCCAAGGGCAATCTGGATCAGGGCCAGGAGTGGTTGGCGGCCACGGCGATCAAGGCTCTGTTGTTTTTTCGGCGCTCGCCGGAGCGTATTCGTGACCCTGAGGGGTTTCTGTTTCTGGTGCTCGACCATGTGTTTCTCGACAGCTTGCGACGCAGCAAGCGTGAGGGGCGGCTGTTCGATGATTCGGTAGACCTTGAGCTCGATCACCTGGCCGCGCTCGCCGCGCCCTGCGCCTCGGTGCTGGAGCGGGTGGAGTGTTATGAGCGCCTGGAGCAGCTCGAGGCGCACGTCGCACGGTTACCGCTGTTGCAGCAGCGATTGTTTGAGATGCGTTTTGTCGATGACCTGCCTTACCCGCAAATCGCCGCCGAGCTGCACGTGAAGCTGCCGCTGGTGCGCAAGCGTGTGCAACTGCTGCGCGATGCGTTGCGCTGAAGGTGATTCACACATGTTGGCGTGGGGCGTTCTAGTGGTATGAGCGCAGCACGCCGCCGCTATCCACACCCAAACCTGGGTGAATGCCATCAAGGAGAGATGTATGACAGAGGTCAACAGCCAGATCACCGACGCGGTCACTCAAACCAACGTCAAGGTGGTGGCAGAGGCGCCGGCCCAGGCCATCGCGTCGCTGTACCAGGTGGCCAGCAGCGCGGCGGGCCTGTCGTTGCAGAACGCGGTCAACAGCCAGCAGGCGATGAATCAGATTTCCAACGCGGTGATCTCCAAGGCCGTGGCGCTGATCATGCAGATTGGCGAGAAGGGCTGAGCCCTCGGGAGATCGATTATGTCGTGGTTCAGCAGAAAGAAACCCGCCGCCTCCCAAGCAACGCCCGCCGCCGACCCTCCGGCGCCAGCGCCCCCTGCACCGGCCTCGCGCTCGATCATGGCGCGAATGAACGAGCACCTGCTCAACCAGGTGAGCGCGCCGTCATCCGACAGCACGGCGGCGCTCAATAGCCAGATCGTGCAGGCGGTGCAGTTCACCAACGCGCAGAACTTTGCCTATGCGCCGGCGCAGATCGCGGTGCCGGCCGACATGATGATCAGCCAGGCGGCCGGGCTGGTGGCGCAAGCGGCAGCGGGGTACTTCGACGGGGTCAGCAAGATCGCCCTGGCGGCCCAGGCCGTGCTGCTCCAGCAAATGACCGAGAACATCGTCAAGGACAACCTGCCGGCCGCTGCCGAAGACGCCTTGGGCGCCTTGGCCACCGACCTGCTGGTAGGCGCCGCTGCCGCCGTGGCTGCCGCTGCCGGTGCGATGGAAGCCGAAGCCGCCAGCGTGGCCATCGACAAGATCGACCAGAGCATCGCCAAGTACGCGAGCACCCTGGCCAACCGGGCCGCGCCAGCGGCTTGAACCGAGCACAGCGCTCCAGCGTTCTGCTGGGGCGGTGCAACAGCAACTTGAAAGCAACTTTTCTTGAGTGAGGAGCGACATCATGCAGCCTGGAGATATTATTTTTTCTGTCAAACAAGATGATGACAGCGCAACGCGGGCCTTCATCAAAGCCGGTCAACTGGTCAAGGCCAAGGTGTTCTCGCAGGACACGACCTACCTGAATGTGGTTCACCCGGCTATTGCGGTGAGCGACACGATGGTGATCGAAAGTGTCGGCAGTGGCCTGGCCCTGACCGACCTGAGCCTGGAAAAGCCGCCGCGCTCGGCGATGGTGTTTTCCTGCGTGGACACCGAGCTGGGCGAGGCGGCGACGGTGGCTGCCAAGCAGTTCTATTTCGACAAGATCGGTGGTGATATCCGGGGCCGCTACAGCGTGTGGAACGCGATGATCTCAGCCTTCCGGCGCTGGACTTCCGATACCAGCCTGGTGACGCGGATCAACGAGTCCATCGACATCGGCAGCGGGTCCTTTTGTTCGCAATTCGCGGCCAACTGCTATGAAGTCGGCAACCTCTACAACGAGGCCAACCTGCTACCGCCTCCACCTGCCATTTTTCCCAACCAGCCCAGCGCCATTACGCCTGCGGAGTTGGCGACCTTCTGTGATTCGTCGCCGCACTTTTACTTTGCCGGTTTCTGGCAGGACAACGTTGAGGTGCGGCTTTAGCGGGCGTGTCGCCGCCAAGGCAGCCCCTAGGGAGGTCGATATGCAACCCTCAGTCCTGTCCACCGACGACCGCCAACGGCTCGAAGCAATGCTGCGCAACCCGCAGATTTTCGCCGGAACGCCCCAGGCCATT
Source organism: Pseudomonas sp. L13 (assembly GCF_009935965.1). NCBI lineage: Bacteria > Pseudomonadati > Pseudomonadota > Gammaproteobacteria > Pseudomonadales > Pseudomonadaceae > Pseudomonas > Pseudomonas sp. L13. The sequence continues at coordinate 14,665 of NZ_QODJ01000019.1, read as the reverse complement.
GTCGACGAAACCCTCAAGCGCGCCACCCAGGTGCTTGAGCAATCGAAGGCCAACGAACAGGCGCTCAAGACCGCTGCCCAGCAGCGTGAAGCGGCCCTGCGCCAGGTGCTGGACGGCGCAGCTCCCGACCAGGACGCACAACGTAAGGAAGTACAGGCACTGATCCAAGGGTTGATCGCGCAGATTGAAGCGGCGTTGGACCCTGCGGCGAAACGTTGAACCAGGTTTCACAGCGCCTGTTTCGCAACGTTCATTGATGAACACGGAATGCACCGTGTACTAAATAAGGAAATTGATCATGCCATTAGTCAACGAGCAAATTACCGACGCGGTCACCCAGACCAACGTCAAAGTGGTGGCCGAATCGCCTGCGATGGCGATGAGCACTATCTATCAATCCATGGCGCAGGCCACGGCGATTCTGTTCCAGAACGCGGTGTCGGCCCAGCAGCAGCAAAACACCCTGGCCCAGGCGGCCACCAACCAGGGCGTGATGCAGATCTACAGCGTCGATACCACCGCAGGTGCGGCGGCCACCGAGAAAGTCGCCCAGGGCGGCGTGTCGGATAACCTCACCAGCCTGTTGACCGTGCTCAAGTCGTTCCAGCCTTAAGCACTGAGCAATAACGGATGTTGTTCTTTCTCAACCCAGGAGTTTCAACCATGAGTACAGTCAGCCCGCAAATCACAGATGCCGTCACCCAGACCAATGTCAAGGTGGTTGCCGAATCACCCGCGATGGCCATGAGCACCATTTACCAGTCCATGGGCCAGGCCACGGCGATCCTGTTCCAGAACTCGGTCTCGGCCCAACAGCAACAAAACACCCTGGCTCAGGCGGCCACCAACCAGGGCGTGATGCAGATCTACAGCGTCGACACCACCGCTGGCGCCGCCGCCACCGAAAAAGTTGCCCAGGGCGGCGTGGCCGACAACTTGACCAGCCTGCTGGCCGTGCTCAAGTCGTTCCAACCTTAAGCTGCAAGGTCCCCAACAGCCCCGGCGCCCACAAGGCCCCGGGGCTGTTGCTGTGTGTGCGTTTGATCCGAAAGATGAGCCCGATGCGCCATAATCGTTCTTTTTTTCGAACAGACTATTGCCCTGTACCCCCATTGATCCTAGGATTCGTTTGAGATTTCAAACGCTCTGTCTCCCGTGCGCTCTTTCATTTCTTCTGCGCGCTGGGGCTGATTTCCCTGACGGCAGCCCACAAGGCGCCTTTCAACAACTCTAATTCGCTCCGCGTGCGCGCGGTGCTGTTAAGGAAAGCCGACATGCAGCTTAAAGACACCCAGTTGTTCCGCCAGCAAGCCTTTATCGATGGCGCTTGGGTCGATGCGGACAATGGTCAAACCATCAAGGTCAACAACCCGGCCACGGGCGAGATTCTCGGCACCGTGCCGAAGATGGGCGCCGCGGAAACCCGCCGCGCCATCGAAGCCGCCGACAAGGCCCTGCCAGCCTGGCGTGCACTCACCGCCAAGGAGCGCGCCAACAAGCTGCGCCGCTGGTTCGAACTGCTGATCGAAAACCAGGACGACCTCGGCCGCCTGATGACCCTCGAACAAGGCAAGCCGCTGGCCGAAGCCAAGGGCGAAATCGTCTACGCTGCCTCCTTTATCGAGTGGTTCGCCGAAGAAGCTAAGCGCATCTATGGCGACGTGATCCCCGGCCACCAGCCCGACAAGCGCCTGATCGTGATCAAGCAGCCCATCGGCGTGACCGCAGCCATCACCCCGTGGAACTTCCCCGCGGCGATGATCACCCGCAAAGCCGGCCCGGCCTTGGCCGCTGGTTGCACCATGGTGATCAAGCCAGCCTCGCAAACCCCGTTCTCGGCCCTGGCCCTGGTTGAGCTGGCGCACCGCGCCGGTATCCCCAAAGGCGTGCTCAGCGTGGTCACCGGCAGCGCTGGCGACATCGGCGGCGAGCTGACCAGCAACCCGATCGTGCGTAAATTGTCCTTCACCGGCTCGACCGAAATTGGTCGCCAACTGATGGCCGAATGCGCCAAGGACATCAAGAAAGTCTCCCTGGAGCTGGGCGGTAACGCACCGTTCATCGTGTTCGACGACGCTGACCTGGATAAGGCCGTCGAAGGCGCGATCATCTCCAAGTACCGCAACAACGGCCAGACCTGCGTCTGCGCCAACCGCCTGTACATCCAGGATTCGGTGTACGACGCCTTCGCTGAAAAGCTCAAGGTGGCGGTGACCAAATTGAAGATCGGTAACGGTCTGGAAGACGGCACCACCACCGGCCCGCTGATCGACGAAAAAGCGGTGGCCAAGGTGCAGGAACATATCGCTGATGCTCTGAGCAAAGGCGCCAAGCTGTTGGCCGGTGGCAAGGTGATGGAAGGCAACTTCTTCGAACCGACCATCCTGGTCGACGTGCCGAAAAACGCCGCCGTCGCCAAGGAAGAAACCTTCGGCCCGCTGGCGCCACTGTTCCGCTTCAAAGACGAAGCCGAAGTGATCGCCATGTCCAACGACACTGAGTTCGGCCTGGCTTCCTACTTCTATGCCCGCGACCTGGGCCGTGTGTTCCGTGTGGCCGAGGCCCTGGAATACGGTATGGTCGGCGTCAACACCGGGTTGATCTCCAACGAAGTGGCGCCGTTCGGCGGCATCAAGGCCTCCGGCCTGGGTCGTGAAGGCTCCAAGTACGGGATCGAGGATTACCTGGAAATCAAATACCTCTGCCTGGGTATCTAAGGCACGGGATTGCAGTAAACGCAGAGGGCACGAGAGCGCTGCCCCTTTGCGTGTTTCACATGGTTATTCGCAGTGGCCGGGAAAGCTGTGGCAGTCGATCATCGCATGCTGCCGTAGTTGCCTCCCCGCCACCTATCCTTGAGCCACGCCGCCCGATGAGCGGCGAATGAGGACTTTATGAGCAAGACCAACGCATCCCTGATGAAACGCCGCGAAGCCGCTGTACCGCGCGGTGTTGGCCAGATTCACCCGATCTTCGCCGACTCTGCGAAGAACGCCACCGTGACCGACGTTGAAGGTCGCGAGTTCATCGACTTCGCCGGCGGTATCGCCGTGCTGAACACCGGCCACGTGCACCCGAAAATCATCGCGGCCGTGACCGAGCAACTCAACAAGCTGACCCACACCTGCTTCCAGGTATTGGCCTACGAGCCCTACGTAGAAGTGTGCGAAAAAGTCGCTGCCAAAGTGCCAGGTGATTTCGCCAAGAAAACCCTGCTGGTCACCACCGGTTCCGAAGCGGTAGAAAACGCCGTGAAAATCGCCCGCGCCGCCACAGGCCGTGCCGGCGTGATCGCCTTCACCGGCGCTTACCACGGCCGCACCATGATGACCCTGGGCCTCACCGGTAAGGTCGTGCCTTACTCGGCCGGCATGGGCCTGATGCCAGGCGGCGTGTTCCGTGCGCTGTACCCCAACGAACTGCACGGTGTGAGCGTCGACGACTCCATCGCCAGCATCGAGCGTATCTTCAAAAACGATGCCGAGCCGCGTGATATCGCCGCCATCATCATCGAGCCGGTGCAGGGCGAGGGCGGCTTCTACGTCGCGCCAAAAGCCTTCATGAAGCGCCTGCGCGAACTGTGCGACAAGCACGGCATCCTGCTGATCGCCGACGAAGTGCAAACCGGTGCCGGCCGTACCGGTACCTTCTTCGCCATGGAACAGATGGGCGTTGCCGCCGACCTGACCACCTTCGCCAAATCCATCGCGGGCGGCTTCCCGCTGGCCGGTGTGTGCGGCAAGGCCGAGTACATGGACGCCATCGCCCCAGGTGGCCTCGGCGGCACCTATGCCGGTAGCCCGATCGCCTGCGCCGCGGCCCTGGCCGTGATGGAAGTGTTCGAAGAAGAGCACCTGCTGGACCGCTGCAAGGCCGTGGGCGAGCGCCTGGTGACTGGTCTCAAGGCCATCCAGGCCAAGTACCCGGTGATCGGCGAAGTGCGTGCCCTGGGCGCGATGATCGCGGTCGAGCTGTTCGAAGACGGCGACACCCACAAGCCAAACGCTGCCGCCGTTGCCTCCGTGGTAGCCAAGGCACGTGACAAGGGCCTGATCCTGCTGTCCTGCGGTACCTACGGCAACGTATTGCGCGTGCTGGTGCCGCTGACCTCGCCGGACGAGCAGTTGGACAAAGGCCTGGCGATCATTGAAGACTGCTTCGCAGAGCTTTAAGCGGCAAGCTACAAGCTGCAAGTGATGCACCGCTTGCAGCTTGCAGCTTAAAACTTGCTGCTCAAAGAAGCCGCCCGTGAACAAAAAAACCGCTTAGGCGGTTTTTTTTTGCTCACGGGCGGCTTCTTTGTCTAAGGTGCAAGCATTGCCGATGGAGCGTGCTGGATGACTGCTGTTGATTTACCCGCTGTACCCCGAGTGTTAATCGCCGAAGCAGACCCTTGGTCGCGGGACCTGCTCAAGCAAGTGCTGTTGAATGTGCGCTGTGACGCACGGCTGGATGTGTGCGCCGATGGGCAACACGCCGCCACGCTGTTGGGCGAAAAAACCTATGACCTGATCTTGGCAGATTGGGAGCTGCCGGGCGTGGATGGCTTGAGCCTGCTGCGCAGCGTGCGCCAGAAGCGCCGTACGCTGCCGTTTATCTTGCTGAGCAGTCGCAACGACAGCGCCAGCGTGCGCGAAGCCTTGCCCCTGGCGCCCACCGCCTACCTCACCCGCCCGCTGAACATGGAGAGCCTGACCCAGCGCCTGCAAGACCTGCTGCTCAACGAAGGCGAAAGCGTGTACTGCGAAATCCCACCGCTGGCGCCGGGCATGACCTTGCCCGCCTTCCTGGAGCGGCGCCGCGAGGTTTGCGATGGGGCGCCACTGCGCGTGGATGTGAAAGCCGCCGTGCAACACAGCCTCGGCCCCGAAGGCCTGGACCTCAAGCAGTTGGAAGATCAGGTACACAGCGACCCGCAAATTACCGCCGTACTGATCGCCGCCGCCAACAGCGCCGGCTACCACGGCACGCCGGTGCAGACCCTGTCAGAGGCCCTGCATAAGTTGGTGCCCGGCCAGAGCATGAACCTCATCCTGGGTCTGGCGCTCAAGCACAACGTGGTGTTGGGCGACCCTGGGCTGGTGGCCTACGCCGAACGGCACTGGCAATTGTCCCAGGACAGCGCCGACTACGCCCGGCGCCTGGCGCGCATGCTGGAGCTCGATCACGAGCGCTGCTACAGCGCCTGCATCCTGCATCGCTTGGGCGACCTGGCCTTGTTGCGCTGCCTGGAAGACTGGCGCCAGGGCGGCGGTGCACTGGATGACCAAACCATCGGCGAATCCCTCGACGCCTTTGGCGCCGCCTACGGTTCGGCATTGCGCACACGTTGGCGCTTGCCGCTGGAGTTGCGGCAGTTGATCGCGGGGATCTATTCACTTGAAGGCGGGGTGTATTCGCGCGAAGCCCTGGTGGTGAACTTGGCGGTGCAAATGGCGCGGCTGACCGAGCACGAAGGGCTCGAAGAACTGGCAGGCAGCAAGACCGCACGGCTGCTCAAGGTAGGCCTGCCGGAACTCACCCGAGTACGCAAAACCTGAAACACACACCGAACACCTGTAGGAGCGAGCTTGCTCGCGAAAAACGTCAACGATGACACGGGTTTCCTGAATAAACGCGGCGCCTGTGAGTTTTTCGCGAGCAAGCTCGCGCCTACAAAAGGATGTGTTAACCGGCTATAACGCGGTTCTTGCCTTGGCGCTTGGCCTCGTACATCGCCGCATCCGCCCGGGCAAACAGGCTGTCGAGGGTGGAGTCATCTTCACGCAGGCCGGCCAGGCCCTGGCTGACGGTCACATTGAATTCGTGCCCCTCGTAGCTGAACACCAACGCCTGGATTTCCTTGCCCAACCGTTCGGCCACCTGTAGGGCCATCTCCGGTGGGCAACCCGGCAAGACCGCAGCAAACTCTTCGCCGCCAACGCGCCCGAACAGGTCGCCACGGCGCAATACCCCGCGACCGCACTCGGCGATGCGCCGCAGCACCTGGTCGCCCTCCAAGTGGCCGTAGGTGTCGTTGATGTCTTTGAAATCATCGATGTCCAGCAACAGGAACGCCAGCGGCGTGCCCTGCACGCAGGCGTTGTCGAACGCCTGGTTGGCGAGTTCGAAGAAGTGTCGGCGGTTGCTGCTTTGGGTCAGTACGTCGGTGGTGGCGAGGCGATGCAGTTCCAGCTCAAGTTGCTTCTTTTCGGTGACGTCTTCGGCGATGCCCACCACGATCAGCGCTTCACCGGGCACCACCTGCTGATTGATGTAGCACTTGTCGCTCAACCAGCGGATCTGCCCGTCAGCGGTGATGATGCGGTACTCGCGGTCCTCCACGGCGCCTTGTTCCAGCACACGGGCCAGGCTGTGTTCGGCGTAGTCGAGGTCTTCGGGGTGCACGCTGTTGCGCCATTCACGGTGGTCGGCCAGCAGCAGGCCGGCGGAGCGGCCAAACAGGCGCTCGTAGGCCGGGCTCACATACAGCACGCGGCGTGTTTCCCAGTCGATGGCCCAGAGCACGGCGTTCACGCTGACCAGCAGGGAGCTGAGCAGTTGCTCGCGTTCACTCAGCCGCTCGACTTCACCTTGAGCATGCATAAGCGCCAACAGGGTCGCCGCCGCGGCCGGGCGCGGCGGCTCTGCGGTGGGCACATCGGGCAGGCTGGGCTTTTCGTGAACCATCGGTACAACTCTCTCTGGGCGCGCCGCAGGTGCAAAAGCGGTCACTACAAGGGGTCACCATGATGGCGAAGTGTTCTTTGAGAGAGGGGAATTGCGGTGAAGTTCCGTGAACGGCGTGGATTGACGGTGCCCGGAAAATGACGCCAAAAAGCCAGTGCGTGGGAGGGCGAACCCTCCCACGGCGCTCTTACGCCGCTGTAGGACGCAGCGAGTAAGTCTTCAACTGGTGGGCAAAATCGCGCAGGGATTGGATGCCGCTGGCCTCGGCCTCATGCACCCATTCCTTGATCGCGGCCAGCATGTCGTGGCCGTTGGAACTGGTCTTGAGCCAGATCTGCTGCAGCGCCAGGCGCTTTTCGTAGATCACGGTCAGGGCATGGCTGTGTTCCAGCATGCTCTGGATGCGCAGGTGATGGCGGTCTTCCAGCAAGCTGGTTTCCCGCGACAGCAGGCGCTTGGCGCGGTGGAACTGGTGGCGCACCGAATGATCGACCTTCTCCAGCTCCTGCTTGACCAGCGGGCCAATCACCAACTTGCGGTATTGGGCCATGATCTGGAAGCGGTTGTTGAGGATCGCCATGGCGGTGTCCATGTCCAGGCTGCCCTTGCCTTCCACGCGGTGGGCGATGGGCGCTACACGCTGCACCTTGGCCAGGCGCAGGAAGCTGAACACTTTGATCCAGGCCCAACCCAGGTCGAATTCCCACTTCTTCACCGACAGCTTGGCCGAATTGGGGTAGGTGTGGTGGTTATTGTGCAGCTCTTCGCCGCCGACGATGATGCCCCACGGCACCAGGTTGGTGGCGGCGTCACGGCATTCGAAGTTGCGATAGCCCACGGCATGCCCCAGGCCATTGATCACGCCGGCGGCCCAGAACGGGATCCACATCATCTGGATCGCCCAGATGGTGATACCGATGGTGCCGAACAGCAGCAGGTCGATCACGCCCATGAGCGCCACGCCCAACAGCGGGTAGCGCGTGTAGAGATTGCGCTCGATCCAGTCGTCCGGGCAGTTCTTGCCGTAGATGCGCAGGGTCTCGGGGTTTTCCGCCTCGGCGCGGTACAGCTCGGCACCTTTGCGCAGCACGGTGGACAAGCCCTTGATCACCGGGCTGTGCGGGTCATCGACGGTTTCGCATTTGGCGTGGTGTTTGCGGTGGATGGCGGTCCACTCGCGGGTGTTCTGCGCCGTGGTCAGCCACAGCCAGAAGCGGAAGAAGTGTTTCAGGCCGGCATTGAGCTCGAGCGAGCGATGGGCCGAATAACGGTGCAGATAGACAGTGACCCCAATAATGGTCACGTGGGTCATCAACAGCGTGACTGCCACCAGTTGCCAGGCGGACAGATCAAGAAAACCGTTGTACCACATAGGCTGTATGGCCCTCAGATAAAGTAAAAAACAGCACCCGCATTATCACTTCCTTTGCAGATAAAACCAGTCACCGTTTCAGATAAGACTTACAAAGTGTTTCCTACTCTATAATCCGGATTCTTTGTAGGGCGATTCTGGTTATTTAGTAAGGATTACTAAGCATATGCTGTTTTCATACCGAGGTGCCCTACGTGCGGGGTTGGTATACCTGCTGGTTTCTATCGTTTGGCTCCAGCTCAGCAATTACCTATTAATCAACTTTATCGATGAACCCATGGAGCTGGGGCACTGGCTGCAGGCGCGTGGATACGTGGGGGTCAGCCTCAGCGCCTTGCTCATTTACTGGATAGGCCGGCGTTTTGCCCGTGCCCACGCGTTGCAACAACCCCTGAAAGAGAACCGCGAGCGCCTGCGCCAGGCCGCTGCGGTGTTCGACTGCACCCGTGAAGGGGTGCTTGTCACCGATACCCAGGGGCTGATCGTGCACGTCAACCGCGCGTTCATGGAGATCACCGGCTACCAATGCGAAGACGTCATGGGCCAACGGCCAAGCCTGTTCAAGTCCGGGCGCCACTCGGCGCATTTCTACCAGCAAATGTTCCAGGCCCTGGAAAGCACCGGCGAATGGAGCGGCGAAATCTGGAACCGTCGTAAAAGCGGCGAGGTGTACCCCCAGTGGCAAACCATCCGCGTGATTCACGATGACCAGGGCCAGGTCAGTCACTACGTTGCGGTGTTTTCGGACATCAGCGCCATGAAGAACTCAGAGCACGAATTGGCGCACCTGGCCCATCACGACCCGCTCACCGACCTGCCCAACCGCCTGTTGTTTACCGATCGCGCCGAGCAGGCCCTGGCCTCTGCGCAGGTGCATAAGCGTGGCTGCGCCCTGCTGTTGATGGACCTGGACCACTTCAAGATCATCAACGACAGCCTGGGCCATAACGTCGGCGATCAATTACTCAAATTGGTGGCCGAACGCCTGAGCGGCCTGTTTGGGCCGGGGGTTACCCTGGCGCGCCTGGGGGGCGACGAATTTGCCGTGCTGGCAGAAAGCTGCCCGCAGGTGGTGCAAGCCGCGGCCTTGGCGCAGCGCATGCTCAACGCCATGAAGGATCCGTTCATTTTTGACGGCAACCAGCTGTTTATCAGCGCCAGTATCGGTATCAGCCTGTTCCCTAGTGATGCCCTGAGCGCCGAGCAACTGCTGCGCAACGCCGATTCTGCGTTGTTCAAGGCCAAGAACGCCGGGCGCGAAGGCTACGCGTTGTATACCGAAGAGCTGACCGCCCACGCCCAACACCGAGTGGAAATCGCCGGCGAGCTGCGCCGCGCCCTCGATCAACATGAACTGCGCGTGTATTACCAGCCGGTGCACGACCTGCACGACAGCCGTTTGGTCGGCGTTGAAGCACTGGTGCGCTGGCAGCACCCGGAACGCGGCCTGGTCCCGCCGGGTGAGTTCATCCCTATCGCCGAGCGCACCGGGCTGATTGCCGACATCGATGCGTGGGTGATGGACCAGGCCTGCCGCCAGATGTGCCAGTGGCTGGCCGACGGCGCGCCGCTGAGCTTTATCGCAATCAATGTCTCCAGCCGCCTGTTTGCCCGGCGCGAGCTGTATGAGCAAGTGGCCCAAGTGCTGCACGCCACTGGGCTGGATCCGGCCTTCCTGGAGCTGGAAGTCACCGAGAGCGCCGTGATGGACGACCCGGAAGTCGCGCTGGAGCAACTGCACCGCCTGCGCGAACTGGGCCTGCGCCTGGCCATCGACGACTTTGGCACCGGCTATTCTTCATTGCTGCGCCTCAAACGCCTGCCGGTGCAGAAGCTCAAGATCGACCAGGGCTTTGTGGCGGGCTTGCCGTGGGACGAAGACGACGCGGCGATTGTGCGCGTGGTGATCGCCCTGGCCAAAAGCATGGGCATGCAGGTGCACGCCGAAGGGATCGAGCAGGTGGAACAGGCGCGGTTCCTGCTGGACCAGGAATGCGACATGGGCCAGGGGTATTGGTTTGGACGGCCCATGCCGGCTCAGGAGATTGATTGGACGCGGGCCCCTCTGATCCGCGAGGACTGACTCGGTCAATGTGGGAGCCGGGCTTGCCCGCGAAGGCGGTGTGTCAGTCAGCGCATCTGTAACTGCACCACCGCTTTCGCAGGCAAGCCAGCTCCCACAGGGGTTCTGCGGCGCTTGTGTGTGAGCGTTTTTGTTGTCGAAACCTTTGCAACCCCATGCCCTATCAGAAAATTCTTTCTGGTTATATAAACATTCTTAAATAGTATTTTTAAGAATATCCGCGCTTATCTACTATCGCCCTCACGCCGCAAGCAGTGCCGCCACTGCCAGGCACTACTCATTTCAGGAGCGAGACCATGAGCGCATCTCTACGTAGCGTTGACGGCCAGGACGAAGCAGCCATTTTGCGTGAAATCCAGAGCGCCCTGCGCGACCTGCGGTTTGGCGCGGTGGAAATCACCGTACACAACGCCCAAGTGGTACAGATCGAACGCAAGGAAAAATTCCGTCTGCAGAACCCCGGTAACAAACCGAGCTGAGCAAGAACGGCGATAGACCCGCAATTACAAGAAAAGCCAACACTCAAGAATTTCAGGAGCTTCTATGTCGTCGATTCGCCGTTATGCCTTGGCCGCATTGGCCAGTGCCGTGTTTGCCGGTTCCGCCGTTGCCAAGGACTACGAGTTGCTCAACGTCTCGTACGACCCCACCCGTGAGCTCTACCAGGATTACAACGCTGAATTCACCAGCTTCTGGAAACAGTCCCACCCCGGCGACAACGTCAAGATCCAGCAGTCCCACGGTGGCTCGGGCAAGCAAGGCCGGGCGGTGATCGATGGCCTGCGCGCCGACGTCGTCACCCTGGCCCTGGCCGGTGACATCGACGAGATCGCCAAGCTGGGCAAAACCCTGCCGGAGAACTGGCAGACCCGCCTGCCGGACGCCAGCACGCCCTACACCTCCACCATTGTGTTCCTGGTGCGCAAGGGCAACCCCAAGGGCATCAAGGACTGGGGCGACCTGATCAAGAAAGACGTGTCGGTGATCACGCCCAACCCGAAAACCTCCGGCGGTGCACGCTGGAACTTCCTCGCCGCCTGGGCCTACGGCCTCAAGGCCGGCGGCAGTGAAGCCAAGGCCCAGGAATACGTCAAAGAGCTGTTCAAGCACGTGCCGATACTGGACACCGGCGCGCGCGGTTCTACCATTACCTTCGTCAACAACGGCCAGGGTGACGTGCTGCTGGCATGGGAAAACGAGGCGTTCCTGGCCTTGAAGGAAGACGGCGGCGCCGACAAGTTCGACATCGTCGTGCCGTCCCTGTCGATCCTGGCGGAACCGCCTGTGGCCGTGGTGGACAAGAACGCCGAGAAAAAGGGCAACACCGAGATCGCCACCGCGTACCTCAACCACCTGTACAGCCCGGCGGGCCAGGAGATTGCGGCGAAGAATTTCTACCGTCCACGGGATGAAAAAGTCGCCGCCAAATACGCCCAGCAGTTCCCGAAACTGGACCTGGTGACTATCGACAAAGACTTCGGCGGCTGGAAAACTGCCCAACCGAAATTCTTCAATGACGGTGGCGTGTTCGACCAGATCTACACGGCGCAATAAGCCAAAGTACCTGTAGGGGCCTGACTTTCTGTAGGAACTGGGCTGGTGTGGGAGCTGGCTTGCCTGCGATAGCATCACCGGGGTGTGGCTGATACACCGAGGTGCCTGCATCGCGGGCAAGCCCGGCTCCCACAGAAAAGCCAGCTGCCACAAAAAGCGCGCTCCTGCAGTGGTTTCTACCCTTTAACCAAGGACTCTTATGTCGCGTCGTATCTCCCCCGTCATACCCGGCTTCGGGCTGACGCTGGGCTACACCGTGGTGTACCTCAGCCTGATCGTACTCATCCCCCTGGCGGCGATGTTTGTACACGCCGCTCAACTCACCTGGGATCAGTTCTGGAACATCATTTCCGCGCCTCGCGTACTGGCGGCCTTGAAACTGAGCTTCAGTACCGCGCTGTACGCCGCACTCATCAACGGTGTGATCGGCACGCTGCTGGCCTGGGTGCTGGTGCGCTACACCTTCCCCGGGCGCAAGGTCATTGATGCGATGATAGACCTGCCGTTCGCCTTGCCCACTGCCGTTGCCGGTATCGCGCTGACGGCGCTGTACGCGCCCAACGGCCTGGTTGGCCAGTTTGCCGCCTACCTGGGTTTCAAGATCGCCTACACCCCCCTGGGTATCACCCTGGCGCTGACCTTCGTCACGTTGCCCTTCGTGGTGCGCACGGTGCAGCCGGTACTGGCCGATATCCCCCGGGAAATCGAAGAGGCCGCCGCCTGCCTCGGCGCCAAGCCGTTGCAAGTGTTTCGCTACATCCTCGTGCCGGCATTGTTGCCCGCCTGGCTGACCGGCTTCGCCCTGGCGTTTGCCCGAGGCGTGGGTGAGTACGGTTCGGTGATCTTCATCGCTGGCAACATGCCGATGAAAACCGAGATCCTGCCCTTGCTGATCATGGTCAAGCTCGACCAATACGACTACCGCGGCGCTACCTCCATTGGTGTGCTGATGCTGGTGGTGTCCTTTGTCTTGCTGCTGCTGATCAACTTGTTGCAGCGGCGCATCGAACGTCCATAAGGAGGCGCGGAACATGTCCCAATCGTCTATTTCCGCGGCGTCCTCGGCCAACGCCGCCCGGCGTGGCAGCGCGACCTCGCGACGCATCCTGATCGGCCTTGGCTGGCTGGTGTTCGTGCTGTTCCTGCTGCTGCCGTTGCTGGTGGTGGTGTCCCAGGGCTTGAAGAACGGCCTCGGCACTTTCTTCACCGCAATCCTTGAACCAGACGCGTTGTCGGCGCTGAAACTCACGGTGATCGCCGTGCTGATTTCGGTGCCGCTCAACCTGGTATTCGGCGTCAGCGCCGCCTGGTGCGTGAGCAAGTACTCGTTCCGTGGCAAGAGCATTTTGGTCACGCTGATCGACCTGCCGTTCTCGGTCTCGCCGGTGATCGCAGGCCTGGTGTACGTGTTGATGTTCGGCGCCCAGGGCTTCTTCGGGCCGTGGCTGCAAGACCATGACATCCAGATCGTGTTCGCCCTGCCGGGCATCGTGCTGGCGACCATCTTCGTCACCGTGCCGTTCGTGGCCCGTGAGCTGATCCCGCTGATGCAGGAGCAGGGCACCCAGGAAGAAGAAGCCGCACGCCTGCTGGGCGCCAATGGCTGGCAGATGTTCTGGCATGTCACCGTGCCGAACATCAAATGGGGCCTGATCTACGGCGTGGTGCTGTGTATGGCGCGGGCCATGGGTGAGTTCGGCGCGGTGTCGGTGGTGTCCGGCCACATTCGCGGCGTCACCAACACCCTGCCGCTGCATGTCGAGATTCTTTACAACGAATACAACCACGTTGCCGCGTTTGCGGTGGCCAGCCTGTTGCTGATACTGGCGCTCTTCATCCTGCTGCTCAAGCAGTGGAGCGAGAACCGAATCAACCGCCTGCGCAACAGCGCGGGTGAGGAATAAGTCATGTCGATCGAAGTCCGTAATGTCAGCAAGAACTTCAACGCCTTCAAGGCCCTGGACAGCATCAACCTGGATATCCAGAGTGGCGAGCTGGTGGCGTTGCTGGGCCCGTCCGGCTGCGGCAAGACCACCTTGCTGCGCATCATTGCCGGCCTCGAAACCCCGGATGCCGGCAGCATTGTGTTCCATGGCGAAGACGTTTCCGGCCACGATGTGCGTGATCGCAACGTGGGCTTTGTGTTCCAGCACTACGCGCTGTTTCGCCACATGACCGTGTTCGACAACGTCGCCTTCGGCCTGCGCATGAAGCCGAAAAACCAACGCCCCAGCGAAAGCCAGATTGCGAGCAAGGTGCATGAGCTGCTGAACATGGTGCAGCTGGATTGGTTGTCGGACCGTTACCCGGAACAACTCTCTGGTGGCCAGCGCCAGCGTATCGCCCTGGCTCGCGCCCTGGCGGTGGAGCCCAAGGTGTTGCTGCTCGACGAGCCCTTCGGCGCCCTCGACGCCAAGGTGCGTAAAGAACTGCGCCGCTGGCTGGCGCGCCTGCACGAAGACATCAACCTGACCTCGGTCTTCGTGACCCACGACCAGGAAGAGGCCATGGAAGTCGCCGACCGTATTGTGGTGATGAACAAGGGCGTGATCGAGCAGATCGGCTCACCGGGCGACGTCTACGAAAACCCGGCCAGCGACTTTGTGTACCACTTTTTGGGTGACTCCAACCGCCTGCATTTGGGCGAAGACAAGCACCTGCTGTTCCGCCCCCACGAAGTGTCGTTGTCACGCCATGAACTCGAAGATCACCATGCGGCGCAAGTGCGGGATATTCGGCCGTTGGGTGCCACGACGCGGGTTACGCTCAAGGTTGAAGGCCAAAGCGAACTGATCGAGGCCGAAGTGGTGAAAGACCATGACAGCCTCACCGGCCTGGCGCGGGGCGAGACCCTGTTCTTCAAACCCAAGGTCTGGCAAAAAGCCTAATAACACTGCAAAACCCTTGTGGGAGCCGGGCTTGCCCGCGATGGCGGTGTGTCAGTCGACAGTTATGCCAACTGATCCACCGCCATCGCGGGCAAGCCC
>NZ_QODJ01000180.1:0-504 GCF_009935965.1 Pseudomonas sp. L13 | reverse complement strand
GTTGTACGCGGGTTGAAATAGCCCGCCTGGTTGGGTTTTCTCTGCGCTCGGTCACTCTTTGGTGTCAGCGTTTTCAAGAACAGCGACTAGATGGTTTGATTGACAAGCCAGGGCGAGGACGTAAGTCCTCCTTGCCAACAGAGGCTCTGACCCGATTGCTTGAGCAAGTGGTTCAACCACGTATTGGCCAGCCTCGCTGGAGCTGTCGAAGCATGGCGCGAGTCGCCGGCATCTCACCGTCCAGCGTCCAGCGTATATGGGCCGCCAACGACATAAAGCCGCACCTGACACGCACCTTCAAACTGTCCAACGATCCAAACTTCGAAGAGAAATTCTGGGACGTCATTGGACTGTATCTGGATCCGCCGGATAAGGCATTGGTGCTCTGTTGTGATGAAAAAAGCCAGGTTCAGGCCCTGGAGCGCACCCAGCCTGGACTGCCTTTGGGGATCGGTCATATCCGCACGCAATCGCACGATTATATCCGCCATGGCACCGTCACCC
>NZ_QODJ01000179.1:0-515 GCF_009935965.1 Pseudomonas sp. L13 | reverse complement strand
CTGCTCTTCCAGGCGGTTTCCTCACCTTCTGATGCGGATCATGCTTAAACTCATACGCAGCAATACGTCACTTCCAGGTACTTATAGACTCCTACACATGGATCAGAGAACTCCGAATTTGAAGCTAGCACATGACAAGACTTCTTTCCATTGCACCTGGAACGCATACGGTCAGTCCGATTAGAGTAACAGTGTGCTGTAGTTGCCAATTCATGAGGGCATGTTGCAAGATTCCGCCGTCCATAATTGGCATAATGAACAGAAATGACACCCTCCTCACAGGTAATATCACCTCTGAAACCTTCGCAAGTTATGTGCTGCTTAGATTGGAGACACTCATAAGCTACGTCCAGGTATTTATAGGTCCCAAAACAGGGATCATTGAAAACGGAGTTCACCGCTGGAACAGAACAGCTTTCTCTTCCATTACACCGAGTAGCCATCGTTTGGAGGGATGTTTCTGAGGAGCAGTGAACATTTGAGAGCTGCCCAGGAGGTTTCCCAGCAGAGCAAGT
>NZ_QODJ01000178.1:0-517 GCF_009935965.1 Pseudomonas sp. L13 | reverse complement strand
CTGGCTGTTCGAGAGACCTTCTAACCAGTACTTCCTGGGTGATATCCTAAACATTGAGGCATCTGTGCAGCCATACAACCATGTTCCCATCCGTGTATTTGTGGACAGCTGTGTGGCTACAACAGTCCCTGATCCTGCGTCTGTCCCCAGATACTCCTTCATTGAGAACAGTGGGTGCCTGGTTGATGCCAAGCTCACGGGCTCCAAGTCTCACTTTATGCCCCGAACTCGAGGTGATAAGCTGCAGTTTCAGTTGGAGACGTTCAGGTTCTATCAAGCAGGCAGTGGACTGGTCTACATCACATGCACACTGAAAGTGTCCGCAACAACTACTCCTGCTCCAATGAGTCCTGAATGGAAAGCTTGTTCGTTCTCTGCTAATGGGTGGGTATCTGCAGATGACTCTCACCAGGTGTGTGACTGCTGTGACACCACCTGTAGTACCAGAAGTGGACGTGATCAGGTTCTTAAAGATCTGCGGTGGGATAAAGCATCTGTTGGACCCATTAATGTTAAG
>NZ_QODJ01000018.1:0-87014 GCF_009935965.1 Pseudomonas sp. L13 | reverse complement strand
GGACCTTTTGGTTACTTTTGGGTCCTTCCAAAAGTGACCCGCTGTAAAAGCGGAACCCTAAGTAGCCGTTACCGCAGCAATGGATATGTACACAATCCAACTGTGTTGACTGCCAGGCCGCCTTCGCGAGCAAGCCAGCTTCCACAGTTGACCTTGGCTCAATGGCGCCTCAGTGCTGGCTCTTGTGATCCAGCGCCGCATAAAAATTGGCACTCTGTTGCAGGTACTTCTGGGTATAGGCCGTGACATTGGATTTTTTACCAGTGACTTCCACGCTGGCGGCAGCAGGCAGTGCCACAGTGGCGGAAACAGCAGAAGCAGCAATGATCGAGAAGAGATTGAAATTCATGGCGGTAACCCTTGTGTTCGTTTGGTTGGGTGGCCTGGGAAGGCCTTGGAACCCAACTTACGCCCGAGGGTTGAACCTTAGAAATGCTTTGAAACAGTAGCCGTTATCACTGCGATTAATACAAAGGCTCAGGCCCCGCAGTGCGGGGCCTGTGGCTTATTGACGCACCAGAAACTTGAGGTCGCTGGGGGCATCGATCGGCAATTTCTGCACGGTTTTACCCAGCAGGCCGGTCTTGGGGTCGCGTTCAACCACCACGATTTCATTGCTTTTCTGGTTGGCGACCAGCAGGAACTTGCCGCTCGGGTCGAGGCTGAATTCACGCGGATGGTCGCCTTCGACGGAGCGGCGCTGGATTTCCTTGAGGTGCGCGGTGGCCGGGTCGATGCTGAACACCAGCATCTGATTGGCCGTGCCACGGTTGCTCACATAAAGGAACTTGCCATCGCTGGAAGCATGCAACGCTGCACCGGCCTTATCAGACGCCGGTTGGCCAGCCGCATAGTCCACCAACTGGGTTTGCTTAAGCTTACCGTCGTTGTAATCGAACACGGCCACCTGGGCGCTCATCTCAGTGGTCAGCCAAGCGTGTTTGCCGTCCGCACTGAACAGCAAGTGACGCGGGCCGCTGCCCGGTGGCAACTGCACCGACGCAGGGTTGGCCGCGGTGAGTGGCAGCTCGTGATTGGCCTTGGGATCGTAGCGGTAGGCAAACACCTTGTCTGCGCCCAGGTCCTGCACGAATACATACTTGCCGTCCGGCGACGACACCACCGAATGCACATGGTTGGATGCCTGGCGCTCCGGGTTCACACGGCTGGCCGGGTGCCCGCTCAACTGCACCGGCGCCGACAGCTTGCCACTGGCATCCACCGGCAAGATCGCCAGGCTGCCACCCGGGTCTTCCACCACCGAATAGTTGGCGACGAACAGGTAGCGCCCATCGGCGGCCACGCTGGAATGGGTGGGCTCATTGCCCAGGCTCTGCACCTGGTTGATCAGGGTCAACTGGTGGTTCTGCGGGTCGATGCTGTAGCTGCTGACACGCCCCACCGGGTCTTGCTGGCCCGGGCCGTTTTCATTGACCACGAACAACTGCTTCTGGTCTTTGGAAATCGTCAGCCAGGAAGGGTTGGCGGTTTTCGCCGCCAGCACCGGTTTGCCGTTGAACTGCCCGGTACGGCTGTCGAATTGCAGGCGGTAAATACCCTCGCTGCTACCGGCGGTGTAGCTGCCCACCAGCAGTTCATGCACATCGCTGGGTGCGGCCTGTACCGACATCGCACCGACACTGCCAGCCATCAGCAGGGGCCAGAATTTACGCATCATCATCCGCTTCGTCCTCATCGTTATTGTTGCCGGTGAAGGCGCTCATGCAGATCAAGCGGTGCTCGCCCGACTCACCGGTAAGGGTCCAGCTTTGCAGCGTCTCGTCAAATGTGGCGGCGCCCACCTGCGCCGTGGTGAAGCTCCAGCGTTTTTCGGCCCGGCCATCCATGGCGGTAATCAGTAGCTCTTCTTCCCTTAACTGGAAATCAAAGGCATGCAAGCCGTCGATTTCAAGCATGTCGCTGGTTTCAAGCACGGGGCGCAAGGAGGCGGATTCGGCAGTCATAACATCAATCGTTCAGAGGAAAGACCTCATGATAGGTCAAATGGTTGCAGCGGCGTAAATCCTCGCGTGATCGGCGCCGCGTTTACATGCCGCCATACATGCACCGCCCTATTCCCGCCCAGGCAAAATCAACTGCTAGCGGTCATGGCGCGTCAACGGAAACGACTGATTACCTATTGTTGATGTCGCGTAAAAGCCGGGCCCGGTAGTTTCCATTCGCCTGCTCACACGATGCGAGCAGGGTCACCTTTATGACGAGCATGATTGCAACGACAAGGAAGCTACACGATGATCCAGGGAAACTACCCCCAGCGTTTTTTTGACCAAAACCTGCCCCTTTCATTGCCCGCCCCAGCTGCCCGCCAGCCGGCCGACACCCACCCTGCCCTGGCGAATGCGAGGCCTGACCAACCGCTGAGCCGACCCCGACGCGCATCCGCCCCTCTGCGCACCCCGCTGACCACTCCTGGCGCAGCCACCGCCAACTCGCCGCAGATCACCGCCAGTGCGGTCGCCCACCAGTTCGATAGCCGCCCCACGCTACGTTCGGTGGTGTCGGACCTGCTTAACGACGCGATGAAAAGCCTGTACCCCACATTGGTATTCAACCCTGCCGAAACCGCAGTGGCCGAACCCCTTTCAAGCAACCCGCCACAGTACCGCCTGACCCCCTTGCTGGACGTTGCGTTGAGGCACCTGAGCAGCCACGACGACCTCGATTTTACCGACAAACATTCACTCCCCTGCACGCTCATCGATCAGACCACCGGGCATACCCTCAAGCCGGCGCCGTCGCCGAATGCCTTGAAGCCCGGCATTGATATGCAAGCCATCGAACTGGCCATCCGCAGCCTGCGCGCACCGCTCAAGAAAGCGTTCGAACAGGCCATGCTCAAGCACTTTGCGAGCAAACCCTTGGACGCCCACTCTCCCGACGCCAATCGCTGGCGCTGGCTCAGCGACACACTGAAAGACACCCTGAGAACCGCCGCATTGAAACAGCCTGGGTTGAACGCTCAGCAGCGCGAAACCCTTGACCAGATCGTGACCTACCCCGATCGCGCTCAACGCCAAGCGGTAAAGGGCGATGCGCCAGCCCAGGTGTTCATCCTCGACTCCGCTGTGAGCCACGCTAGCGGCAGCTCGTCGCTGCTTACCCCAGACCTGTTGATCACTCGCCAAGTCGATGGCCGCATGCAAGTACTGCACGCCAACGCCGCCGGCGTGGTGACACCCTATGACTCCATGCAGGCGTTCGGCGAGGCTTGGGGCAAAAACCTGGGCAAGGCCTTTGTCTTTGATGCGCTGAACTGGAAACGCCAGGAGCCTGCGGGCAACATTTTCGATACCCAGGCGGCGGTCATCCTCAACGCCATGGTGGAGAACATTGCGTCCATTGATATTCCCACCTCGGGCTCGCTTGAGGCGCTGGAGCAGGCTTTTACCCGGGCCAGTGACCCAAGCCCCTGGTTCGTGGGGGCCTATGCGCCCGAACCCCAAACGCTGGAACGCCTGCGTGAAAAGTTGCCCAAGTGGTTCGACCAGTCAAGCCCGGCAGAACGCGACACCTATCGACAGCACGCCTTGGCCCTGGCCAGCAGTGTGCGCCGCAACAATGGCCGCACCTTCCTCGACGGCATCCCCGATATCCGCACCTACGCCGAGCAACAGCTCGACCAGCATTTAGCCGGCAAGGGCTACACCGCTCAGGACGTAGAGGTAGTGTTCAAGGTCCCTGTGGGGAATATGGGCAGCAGCTACCAGGAGCGGATAAGGATAAGCCTGGTGGACATGGCCCTGGAAAACCTCTCGGGCCTGCCCAAGGGCGAGATGGAAGTCTATGTGCGCGGGCAGCGCGTCAACGATGCAAGCCTGCCAAAAATGCTCAAAGACCTGATCAACACCGTGGACATCGGCGGCCACTACCCACAGTTACTCAAGCGTGAGTTGCTGGATGACAACCCAGCGGCGCGTGACCGGCTGACACGGTTCGTCGAACAGGTGCCCCTCCAGCTCGCGATGCAGGCCCTGGAACTCAAGCTCAAGGGCGAGGCTGGCATTACTGCCCAGGGCTACGCGTCTATCGAAGCGATCACTCAACCTGGCGCGGGCAGCAAGCAGGTGGAGGGACAAGAGATCACCGTGCGGCCCCTGGCGTTCGTGCGCAAGCCGGGGGCGACGCCGGATGTGGTCGCCAATATGTTCATCATCGAACCCCTGGCCAGCGGTAGCGGCCCCCATATTCTCTATCGCCCCCAACTCAAACCGGCGCTGCTGGAGTTCGCCAGCCGGGACGCGCTGCTGGAGGCGATCCGCAAGCCCGGTGCGCTGCAAGACAGCGTGCTGGCCTGGTTGCCGGACGACAAGGTGCGCGCGGTGTATGGCAATGGCGGCTTTCACACGCCCAATATTGCTCGCTTTACCGTATTCAATGAGTTTGACCCGCCCGCCACGCCCAAACCGACGACCCTGGCCGTCGACGGTTATGCGGCTGCGACCACGCTACGCCAGGACCTGCTCAACGGCGACCTGGCCAAGCACTGGTTCCACTCCAACGCCAACAGCCTGGTCACCCTGGCTGAAGGCCAATCCACGTCCGATGCTGAAAGTCGTTGGGCGTCCTATAAGGAACTGGGCTGGCTGTTGTTCAATACCGTGCTGCCGCTGATGCGCGGGCCGGGCGCCATGGCTGGCTGGTTGCTGCAACTGGCCAATGCCGAAAACGACATCAAGCGCCTGTCCACCGCCAACGATCCGGACCCGGCCGGGGCAATGGTCGACCTGCTGGTCAACCTGGGCATGACGCTGACCCATGTCCCCGTTGCCGAATCCGCGCCTGCGCACACCTTTGAGCCATTTAAGCCAGGAGCCGGTGCCAGCGACCCTGCACCCCGCCCGCGACAGAGCAACGATCCCGCGCCCCCTGCGCCTATCATTCACCAAGCCCCGAACGCACCGGTCACACAAGGCTTCGGCGGTGGCGGTACGGCCATTGATATCAGGCTGTCGAGCCCACGCGGACTCACCCCCCAGCTGCGCGCGCACATCGACTCGTTCAAAGTGCCCGCACCGGCAGCTCCCGGCACCCCCATTGCCGAAGGCATCAGGAAGGGTCTGTATCAGGTGGATATCCACTGGTATGCCAAGATCGACAACCACTGGTTTCGCGTCGCGACCGACTTGGATGGCGCCTACGTAATCGATGAGCACAATAAGGCCCGCATCGCGCCCCCGATTGCGCGCGATACCCAGGGCAACTGGCATTTCGACCTGGCGCCCAAGCTCAGGGGCGGTATGCCAAAGAACACAAACCTGCAAGAAACGCTCGGGAGAAGCCAGCGGGAAAGGGCGCAAGCGGAGAAGAATTACCAGCGCAGCATGCTGGCACAGATGAAGGTTTCAGCAAAACATGATGCGGCAACTGGAACGATCAAGGACAGCATCATCGAATATCAGAACGCCCGAAAGAAACTCAAAACCCTACGCAACCTGGTCACCGATGATGCCTCGGCAAATCGGTTCGCCGCTGCCTACGCGCAGCATCAGCATGCCACCTTGGTACTCAAGAGCCGGCTGGATCAACAACTTCAAGCCCTCAAGCCGCTGACTCAGGAACTCCGGGCGGCCGGCGAACACACCATTGAAACCATAGCCCCAAAGAAAATAGGCGGGGTCGATGATCTGTCGACGTTCAAAGAGAACCGTTCATTGGAATACAGCTACATGTTGCACACGTTGATTGGGATAGAGGACTTCTATGTGCAACTGGTCACCGACGCCCTGCAATATGGCGTCAGTGGCGCTTCGATGGCAGACCTGGAAAGCACTGGCCATTCAGGTTCTCGGGAGGCGTACGATGAACTGACCCGCGTACTCGAAATGGCTTACCACGCAACGGGCAAGCTGCTCGAAGCCAGCGAGGCGATCCAATCGGTCTATGATCAATGGAAAAACGATTCTCCCTTTGCCAATAAGCGCGCCGACGAGTATCTGAAGACACGCTATAGCCGATCCCCCGCCACTGGGGTATTTATGGCCAAGATGAACCAGCTGGTGCTGCTCAAGCGGCTGGCCACCGAATGGACTGCGCAGTCCCCCGACATTGCCCAGCAGTTTCAGATGAATCGGTTCTTGAACGTTGACCTGAAAGCCGAATACGTGGCCTTCAACGATCTGCGCCAGTATGAGGGCTACAGCGCAAGCGAGCGCAGAGCCACGCTGACCACAGTCATCGACAAATACAGGCAGATATTGAGCGACAGCGTCACCCTGCAGGAAGAGCATCCGGCGCACTTTCGCCGCGATTATCACCAGCAGTTCAACGAGACACTTCAACGCTTCATCGACGATGCAAAAGCCGAGCTTGTACAGGCTGTCAAAGAAGAGCAACAGCTTATTCCGCTAGCCCCTGCGCGCAAGGATCGGCAGGCCAAACCGCAGAACAAGCGTGTGTTCCAGACCGAGCACAAAGAAAGCCTGATCGGCACGCTGCGCCCCCCCGTACCCGGCCAAGTCGTGAACATTATCGACGTGGTCGACCCACAGAGTGGACAACCGATCGCCAGCTACAGCGAGCACCCCGGGGAGCGTGGCTGGGTGAAGATCGTCCAGGGCCAGCCTACGGCGCCACGCCCTGTTTCATTACCCAAATCCTGGTCCAGCTACAAAAGCGAAGCGCAAAGCTTGATCGACGGCGTGACGAAGATAGAGCAGAGCATTCTTTTTCAGAAAAAGAAGCTCGACGACCCCGTGCGACGAGACACCGTCAGCCCCCGCGACTGGAACGACATGCTCGAAGCCCAGGCCAACCTGCTCATCGAAAAAGCGCAACAGGCGCAAGCCGCCCATGGCAGCAAACCGGAAACCGCCGAATGGGTGGCACGCTGGCGAGCAACGGCCGAGGACATCCTGCAAAAGGCCCGCCGGCATACCGCCGATGGCTATCTGGTACAGACGCCGACGGCGGAAAATGTCGATTACCTCTGGCGCCACGGCTTTGTCGATATCAACCTGGTACGACGCGACATCCCGACTAAAACTGGCGATGTCTTCACCGAATACGTGGTTCGCAAGAAAAACAAAATCGACGCGCTGTGGTACGCCCACTTCCACTATCCGCAAAAGGGCTGGGCGCGTGACGACTACACGGCGGCGCACCTGAAGACGCCGGCCCAGCGCACCAAGACCCAAAAGGATCTGATTGCCGAAGCCGGAAACAACGGGGTCGTGGAGCGCATCATCAAGGCCGGTATCACCAAGCCATTGGATGAAAGACTGTTCTTGAAATTGTGAAACCCGGCGCCTGAAGGCCAAGCCGCACCGTGTGCTAATGCCGTTCAGTTAAGCGTATATCGCCCACTGTAGGAGCGAGCTTGCTCGCGAAAACGTCAACGATAACGCGTGTGTCCTGATTGGACGCGGCGCCTGTGATTTTTTCGCGAGCAAGCTCGCTCCTACAAAAAGCCTTAACTGAACAGCATTAGCACGCTGTGCGGCTTTTTACCCCGTTTTAATGCGCGAACAATGAATTACCCTTCTGCCCCGCCAGCTTCTCAGGCTTGATCAGGAACCGCGCCAGGGCCGGCAACAGCCACAGCGCGCCAAACATGTTCCACAGCAGCATGAAGGTCAGCATCAGGCCCATGTCAGCCTGGAACTTGATGGCCGAGAAGATCCAGGTGCACACGCCGATGGCCAGGCACAGGCCGGTGAACAGTACGGCCTTACCGGTGGACTTCAACGTCTGGTAATACGCCTCTTGCAACGGCAAACCGGCACGCAGGAAGCTTTCCAGGCGGCTGTAAATGTAGATGCCATAGTCCACGCCGATCCCCACACCCAAGGCCACCACCGGCAAGGTCGCGACCTTGACGCCAATGCCCATGAACGCCATCAGCGCGTTACCCAATACCGACGTCAGCACCAGCGGCAGCACGATGCACAGGGTCGCAGCCCAAGAGCGGAAGGTGATCATGCACATGGTCGCTACACACAGGTACACCAGGATCAGGATGATCAGCTCCGACTCCTTGATCACCTCGTTGGTGGCCGCTTCGATCCCGGCATTACCGGCGGCGAGGATGAATTCCAGGCCGTCCTTGTTGTTTTCCTTGGCGAAGTCCTGCACCGCATGCACGGCGCGGTCGAGGGTTTCGGCTTTGTGGTCGTTGAGGAACACCAGCACCGGCGCCAGGGAGCAATTGTTGTTGTACAAGCCATCGGCACGGGCGATGGAGTTGTTCAGCACATCCGGGTTGCGCGACAGGGTTTCCCATTTCAGGTTGCCCTCGTTCATGCCCTTGATCATTTGCTTGGACACGGTCACCAACGAGATCGCCGACTGCACGCCCTCGGTGTTCTGCATCTTCCACATCAACTGGTCGATGGGCGCCATGGCTTCATAGCGCGAGCAGCCTTCGGCCTTGGTCTTGACCATCACCACCAGCACGTCGGAACTGGTGGAGTAATTGCTGATGATGAAGTTGTTGTCCTTGTTGTAGCGCGAGTCCGGGCGCAGTTCCGGTGCGCCTTGGTCCAGGTCGCCGATCTTCAGGTTCTGGCTGTACCAGAGGCCACCACCAAAGGCGATCAGGGCCAGGAATACCGAAACCGGCGCGACTTTCGGGCTGGCGAATTTGGACAGCAGGCGCCAGAAGCTATGTTCGCGGTTCGCGTCTTTCTTGCTCTTGGCGATGGCGCGCTTGCTGATGCCCACATAGGAAATCGCGACCGGCAGCAGAATCAGGTTAGTGAACACGATCACCGCCACGCCGATGGACGCGCCGATGGCCAGTTCGCGGATCACACCGATGTCGATGATCAGCAGCGTGATGAAGCCTACCGCATCCGCCAGAATGGCGATCATCCCCGGCAGGAACAGTTGCCGGAAGGTGCGCCGCGCGGCGGTCAGGGCGTTGTCTGCCTCGCTGGATTGCAGGGCAATGCCGTTGATCTTCTGCACGCCATGGGAAATGCCGATGGCGAAGATCAGGAACGGCACCAGCATTGAATACGGATCCAGCCCGAAACCGAAGAAGTGCATCAACCCGAGTTGCCAGACCACCGCCACCAATGTCGTGCTCAACACCGCAATGGTGCTGCGCAGGCAGTTGGTGAACCACAGCAGCAGAATCAGGGTGATGACAAACGCAACGCCGAAGAACAGCACCACCATCACCAGGCCGTCGATCAGGTCGCCAACCTTTTTGGCAAAGCCGACAATATGAATCTTGACGTTGGGGTTCTGGGTTTCGAACTTGTCGCGGATCTTGTCTTCCAGTTCATGGGAGAACTTGCGGTAGTCCAGGGCAAGCAACTTGCCCTGGTCCTGCGGGTCCGGGTAGGACTCCAACAGCGGGATATCAACGATGCTCGACTTGAAGTCATTGGCCACCAGACGCCCGACCTGGCCGGACTTGAGCACGTTATTGCGCAACTGGTCGAGGCTCTGCGGCGAGCCGTTGTAGCTCTGCGGGATGACCTCCCCGCCGGCAAACCCTTCTTCGGTCACTTCGGTCCAGCGTACGCTGGGGCTCCACAGCGACTTGAGGCCCGAGCGGTCCACACCGGAGATGTAGAACACCTCGTCGTGGATCTGGCGCAGGGTCTCCATGTACTCCTTGGTGAAGATGTCGCCGTCCTTGGCCTCCACCGAAATACGCACGGTGTTGCCCAGGTTGGCCAAGTCGTTGCGGTGCTCCATCATTTTTTCGATGAAGGGGTGCTTGAGGGGGATCATCTTTTCAAAGCTGGTGGACGGGCGAATCAAGGTCGCCTGCCAGAACAGGAAGAGGCTCACCAGCAGGCAGATGACGATCACCGCCGGGCGATTGTTAAAGATCAGACGCTCAAGAAAGGTCGCTTTATCGTTGTGATGACTGCTCATTGAATCCCCGCCTTCTTATTATTTTGAGAGCTCTGCGCCGGCCGATGTGGCAACCCGCACGCCACCCTGCCCCGCGAGGATCAAATTGCCATTGCCTGCCGCCGTGACCGCCGAAAGTGAAATGCGGTCCGGGCGATTGAACACACTGAAGGTCTGGCCGTCGTCATGGCTGACCACGACACTGCCGCCGTTGCCGACCACAACGACGGAGCCGTCCTCCAGCAAGGTCGCACCCGACAGGCCAAACTCCAGCGCACCCCGTGCCGCGTTCAATTGGACCTGTTCCCAGGTGCTGCCGAAATCGGTGGAGCGGTACAGGTTGCCGCGCAAACCATACGCCAGCAGGGTCTGTGGCTGTGCGGTGCTGATCACGCCAAACAGTGAACCCTCGTAGGGGCCTTCGAGTTTTTCCCAGGTCTGGCCATCGTCGCTGGAGCGAAACATGCTGCCTTGCTCACCGACGATAAACAGGCCGGCGCCCTTGATCTGGGCGATGGCGTTGAGGTGGTACTGGTCTTCGTTGTCGAGACGCTCGCTGACATCGTTCCAGGTTTTGCCGCCGTCGGTGGTTTCGATCAGCGCACCGTAGGCGCCCACGGCCA
This sequence comes from Pseudomonas sp. L13, assembly GCF_009935965.1. Classification (NCBI taxonomy): domain Bacteria; kingdom Pseudomonadati; phylum Pseudomonadota; class Gammaproteobacteria; order Pseudomonadales; family Pseudomonadaceae; genus Pseudomonas; species Pseudomonas sp. L13. Next base: position 76,563 of record NZ_QODJ01000018.1, on the reverse strand, counting down.
GGCCGTGGTTGGCGTCGTTGAACCACACATCGAGCAACGGCGCTTCGCGTTTGAGGTCTTGATATTGTTGGGTCCACGTGACGCCGCCATCGGTACTGGCAAGAATCTGCGCATCATGGCCGACGGCCCAACCGTGCTGGTCGTCAACGAAAAACACCGCCGTGAGCAGTTGCCGGGTGGGCACTTTGGCTTGGGCCCAGGTGTTGCCCTGGTCATCGGAATAGAGGATATGCCCACGATCACCGACCGCCACCAGGCGCTTGCCCGCATGAACCACGTCGATCATCAAGCCTTTGGCGGCCTTGGGGGATTCAATCGCAAAGACTGCGGCGACGGAGGTATCGCTGGCGGCCAGCACCGGCAGCGACAATACGCTGCCAGCAAGCAGCGAGAGCGCTGTGGCCAGCAACGCAACCCTGCGTGCGGCGCGTGGGCGGCAAACAACCCAACCCATGACAGGCTCACTCATAGACCTTTCTCCCATTTATTATTGTTAGGTCGTCTTCTCTTTCAGGGCCTTGAAACCTGCAATCTAGAGCGCCTGGAGGAAGCAGGGGCCATCCTATCGGGCTTTGGAATCGTCTGACAATCGGCGCTACGTTATCTTTTGTTAACTGACGGCGTTTGGCCATGTGCTGAATATAGCTGCATCAGCTGAAATGATGGCCTCACCGCGCTCACGTAAATGAATTTTTATTCTATCTATTGAATTTAATGAATATTTATTCCATTAATAGCCTCCCTGACAACAATAATCCAAAGGACCACGACGATGCGTGAACTCGGAATCGGCTTGATCGGCACAGGCTTCATGGGCCGCGCCCACGCGCTAGCGTTCAATAACGCGCGGGCGGTATTTGAACTGCCGGTGCACCTCAAGCTGGCCGCCCTGGCCGATGCCGACACCGAGCGCGCCCAGCGTTGCGCCAGCGCCTGGGGGTTTGCCCAGGCCCATGGGGACTGGCAAGCGCTGGTCAACGACCCCAAGGTCGACGTCGTGGCCATCACCACCCCCAACCATTTGCATTACCCCATGGTCATGGCCGCGATTGCGGCGGGTAAAGCCGTGTATTGCGAAAAGCCCCTGGCCGTCAGCCTTGAACAAGCCGATGCCATGCGCCGCGCCGCCCATGCCGCCGGGGTGGTGACTCGGGTCGGCTACAACTATCAGCACAACCCGATGATCGTGCTGGCGCAGCAGATGATTGCCAAAGGCGAGCTGGGCCAGATCATCAGTTTCCAGGGTGAGTTCAGCGAAGACTTCATGGCCGACCCGGCTTCCCCTTGGTCGTGGCGCTGCGAAGTGGAGCATGCTGGCGGCGCCCTGGCGGACCTGGGCAGCCATTTGCTGTCGATGGCCCGCTATCTGGTGGGCGAGGTAACCCATGTTTGTGCTGATACCCAGACCGTACACAGCCAGCGCCCCGCCACCGCCGGCAGCGCGACCTCAAAAACCATTGCCGTGGATGACCAAGTGCACGCCCTGTTGCGTTTCGCCAACGGCGCCCGTGGCACGGTGAGCAGCAGTTGGCTCAAACACGGCTACAAGAACCATCTGAGTTTCGAGATTAGCGGTACCCAAGGCACGCTGGCGTTTGACCAGGAACGCTTGAATGAACTGCGCCTGTGCCGCATCGGCCAGGACGGTTTCCAGCGTCTGCTGGCTGGCCCCGCCCTGCCCGGCTATGCGGCATTCAGCCCGGCCGCGGGGCATCAATTGGGTTACAACGAATTGAAGACGTTGGAAGTGCACGAGTTGATCATGGCTCTGGCCGGCCAGGGTGCGGATGGCACGGACTTTGAGGCGGCGTGGGAGGTGGAGCGGTTGGCGACGGCGATTCGAGTGGCGGCTTCGGAAGAGCGCTGGGTCAGGGTCGGCAAACTTTAACGCAAACGGGTCCGTCCCGATCGGTTGGATAAACGCCGCCCTCGCCTCCGGTGTGGGCCTGTACTGTCCTTGCGACTCATAGGGACGCTCTTGAGGAAGGCCTGACAGCCTTCCCTCAAGGCTGGAACAAATCGGCGCGTTCGCACTTCAACCAGTAAACTTTCCCAACTTTAATCAGCCATCCCCCACCTGCAACAAACAAAACTTCATACAGCACTGCACAAACCACTCACACCTTAAATACGCCTATTACTTACCATCACACATCGAAATAAATACCCCCTGGCCTTATATAAATAAATAAGCCACCTTACTTCACGACAGGAACTTAAGCATTTCTTAAAACCCAACACAAACAAGCCGAGACACCTTCATGTCAGCCATTACAAACTATCATCCCGCGCACGTAAAATCTCAAACTGACCCGCTCTCGACCGACGCCCCAACAGCTGATTCTGCGCCTTCGTTATCGGACAAGGTTGCGCGAGACCTTACTCGAGACAATTTGAGATTAAAAGACAAAAATGGCGACGGCCAACTAACGGTTTCATATAAGTTTTTAGATCGTGGCGCAGGTGAGTTCAGCCAAGCCAGAAAGAAAGCGTTCAAGAACGCCATCAAGGCCTGGGAAGACGTGGTCAAGATCAAGTTCACCGAAAACGCCAAGGAGGCTGATGCGTTTTTTGTACTTCATGCCAATCCGGGTGTGGGTGGATATGCTGTCCTGCCAAATGATCAAGGCACTGCAAGCATTGGCATCGGCGTCGGCAACAAGCATTCGCCTGCGCATTCTTCCATGATCCATGAGCTTGGTCATAGTCTGGGATTAGGCCATCCAACCGGAAATTATCCAGAAAACAATCACACTCACACGGCCATGAGTTACAGAAACACATGGTGGCGTCCTGCGGACGAACGTGGCGTGCGTATTTCTGACAGTAACTTGACCCCCGCGATGCACGACATCGCAGCCGCCCATCGTTTATACACGCCTAACTATGAAACCCGAAAAGACAATACAACTTATGGCTTTAACTCAAACACTGAGCGTGATCATTACACCTTGACCTCCGCCGACGACCTGACCAACTTTTGTGTGTGGGACAACGGCGGCGAAGACACGTTGGACTTTTCCGGCTTCAAGCAGAACCAAAAGATAAACCTGACCGCCGAGACACTCTCGGATGTGGGCGGCCGCGTGGGTAACGTGTCCATCGCCAAGGGCGTTGTAATGGAAAACGCCATCGGTGGTTCAGGACATGACGTGATGATCGGCAATCAAGTCAATAACAGACTAACCGGAGGGGCCGGTGGTGACACCCTAAAAGGCGGAGGGGGTGCTGATACCTTTGTTTATAACAAAGCCAGCGACTCCACCCCTGCGAACCCGGACATACTTGAAGACTTTGCCAGCGGCGTCGACAAGATCGACCTGTCCAGGGTGCTCAAAGACGCCGGTATTGAAACGCCAGAGCTGGTTAGCGTACTTACCGGTCGCAAAGGCGAGCTGACGCTCAGCTACGATGAAAACGTCAAGATGCACAAACTGGTTCTGAATGTGAGCGGCAAACCTGATTCTGCACTACTGATTCTAAGCAAAGGACCTATAGCGCTGGACGACATCCTGACCCACGCAGATTCAAAGCCGGAGCCCAGGCCCGAGCCAGAACCTAAGCGAGACCCTAAGCCAGACCCCAAACCCAGGCCTGAACCAGAACCGAAGCCCAGGCCCAAGCGTGAACCCAGGCCAGAACCAGAGCCCAAGCCCAAGCCCACCCCAGTGTCATGCCCCCGACCCGAGACGCACGACACGGTCTATGGTTTCAATGCAAATACCGGACGCCCCAGTACAACCCTCACCTCTGCCTGCGACAAACCTTATTTCCGCGTGGACGACAGAAAAGGCAACGACACCTTGGACTTCTCTGGTTTCTATCAAGACCAACAGATTGATCTGACACCCGGTACTCGCTCCAGCGTAGGTGGGCTACGCGACAATGTGTTTATTACGCAAACAACCGTCATCGAAAACGCCATCGGGGGTAAAGGCAACGACCGTATCAGCGGCAATAGCGCCGATAACATCCTGATCGGTGGTGCGGGCGCGGACCATTTGACCGGCAATGGAGGCTTTAATACCTTCAGCTACCATTTTGCCTGCGATTCTCCTCGCAACAACGCGGACATCCTCTTGGACTTCACCACGGGCAAAGACAAGATTGATTTGAGAAAAATGAGCGAAAATGCCCAAGTCAAACTCAACCATGTCCACCAATACCGCAACCAGCCCGGCGATACGATCATCGTGCACAACCCGTTCACCGGCAGGTACTTCCTGGGCGTTGATTTGACAGGCGACGGGAAGACCGATTTTTTGATCAAAAGTACCCGGCCAATCAGCAGCGAAGACGTTATAGGACTGAACATCCAGGATGACGGTTACCTCTGATCATTCAGGGTGAACAGCATCAACGCAACGCCCGGCGCAGCACTTTGCCGACCGTGGTCTTGGGCAACTCCGTAGTGCGAAACTCCACATACTTAGGCAGCTTGTACCCCGTGAGGTACGCTCGGCAATGCGCAAGAATCTGCTCCTGTGTCAGGGTCGGGTCCTTGCGCACGACGATGATCTTGACCTTCTCCCCAGTTACCGCATCTTCCACCCCGATGGCCGCCACTTCGGCAACGCCAGGGTGCATGGCCACCACGTCCTCGATTTCATTGGGGTACACGTTGAAACCCGAGACCAGGATCATGTCCTTCTTGCGGTCCACCAGGCGGATATACCCGCGTGCGTCCATCACGCCGATATCCCCGGTGGACAGCCAGCCCTCGGCGTCCAGCACCTCGGCGGTTTCTTTTGGCCGTTGCCAGTAGCCCTGCATCACTTGCGGGCCGCGTACTTGCAGCTCGCCCTGCTCGCCGATGTCCGCCAGTTCGCCGTCTTCGCGTACGAAGCGCACCCAGGTCGAGGGCAACGGCACGCCAATGCTGCCGGTGAACTCCATCTCGCGCATGCGCGAAATATCAATGGGGCTGATGCTCACCACGGGCGAGCACTCGGTCAGCCCGTAGCCTTCGATGATCGGCAGCCCGGTCACTTCCTTCCAGCGCTTGGCCACGGCGGTGTGGGTGGCCATGCCGCCAGCAATCACCAGGCGCAGGTCGGAAAAGTCACGTGCACAGAACTCGTTGTTTTCCAGCAAACCATTGAACAGCGTGTTCACCCCGGCAATGCCATTGAAGCGTTCCTTGCGCAGGATCATCTGCACGCGCTTCACGTCGCGGGGGTTGGCGATAAGGATATTGCGCCCGCCCAGGCACATGAACATCAGGCAGTTCACCGTCAGGGAAAAGATGTGGTACAGCGGCAGCAAGGTCACGTTGGTTTCCTGCTTGTGCAGGTTTAACTGGTCACCGACCCAGGCCTTGGCTTGCAGCAGGTTGGCAATGATGTTGCGATGGCTGAGCATCACGCCCTTGGCATCGCCGGTGGTGCCACCGGTGTATTGCAAAAAGGCCAGTTCTTCGCGGCCCAGGCTGACCGGCAAATGGTGCATCGCCCTGCCCTGTTTGAGCACCTGGTTGAAACGCAGCGAACCGGGCAGCCTGAAGGCCGGTACCTGCTTCTGCACGCTGCGCAAGATGAAGTTCATTGCCGCGCCCTTGAAGGTGCCCAGCAAGTCGCCAATGGCCGCGACCACCACACGCTTGACGCTGCTGCCGACCATGGCTTTTTCCAGGGTATGCGCGAAATTTTCGAAGATCACCACGGTTTCGGCGCCACTGTCCTTGAGCAGGTGCTTGAGTTCGTGGGCGGTGTACAACGGGTTGACGTTGACCACCACCGCCCCGGCCAGGATCGTGCCCAGCAGGCAGATCGGGTACTGCAAGCAGTTGGGCATCATCAGGGCCACGCGATCGCCCTTCTTCACGCCCTGGCCCTGCAACCACGCGGCAAAGGCAATGCCCTGGGTGCGCCAATCGGCATAGGTCATTTCGGTGCCGATGCTGACGTAGGCGACCCGCTCATGGAATTTTTCCAAGTGCTCCAGGAACACTTCGCGCAGCGACGGGTAATCCTCGATGCCGGCGTCAATGTCCGCCGGCACGCCGGGCAGGTAAGTGTTCAACCAGATGCGTTCGGTGTGTTCCAGGCTGATAGCGTTCATCGCAGTGTCCTTATTGTTGTTTTTGATAGCGCTACTTTTCGACGATGGCGGTGATGCCCAACCCACCCGCTGCGCAGATCGAGATCAGGCCGCGACCGCCACCGCGTTCGTGGATGGCCTTGGCCAGCGCCGCCAGTTGTCGGCCACCGGTGGCCGCAAAGGGATGGCCGCAGCCCAGTGAGCCGCCGTTGACGTTCATCTTGGCGCGGTCGATGCTGCCTAAAGGGACGTCAAGGCCGAGTCGTTCGCGGCAATATTGCGAGTCTTCCCACGCCTTGAGCGTGCACAGCACCTGGGCGGCGAACGCTTCGTGGATCTCGAAGAAATCGAAGTCGGCAAAACCCAAGCCTTCACGCGCAAGCATGCGCGGCACGGCGTAAGCCGGCGCCATCAGCAGGCCCTCGGTGCCGTCGACAAAATTCACCGCAGCCGTTTCGCCCGTGCGCAAGTAGGCCAACACCGGCCAACCATTGGCGGCGGCCCATTCTTCACTGGCCAGCAGCACCACCGAGGCGCCATCGGTCAGGGGCGTGGAGTTGCCGGCGGTGAGCGTGCCGTTCTGGCGGTCGAAGGCCGGCGACAAGCCTGCGAGCTTTTCCAGGCTGATATCGGCACGCAGGTTGTTGTCACGGGCCAAGCCGCGGTGGGGGCTGATCAGGTCGTCGAAGAAGCCGCGTTTATAAGCCGCCTCCAGGCGCTGGTGGCTGGTGAGGGTCAGCTCGTCCTGGGCCAGGCGCTTGATCTGCCAACGCTTGGCCATTTCTTCGCAATGCTCGCCCATGGACAGGCCGGTGCGCGGTTCGCCGTTGCGCGGCAGCAGTGGCTTGAACAGCATCGAAGGGCGTACTTTCAGCAACGCGTTGAGCCTGTCACCCAGGCTTTTGGCGCGATTGGCCGCAAGCAAGGTATGGCGCAAGGATTCGTTGATGCCGATGGGCGCGTCGGAGGTGGTGTCGGCGCCACCGGCAACGCCTACTTCGATCTGGCCGAGGGCGATTTTATTCGCCACCAGCAGCGCGGCTTCAAGCCCTGTACCACAGGCTTGTTGCACATCATAGGCAGGGGTTTGCGCGGACAAGGTGGTGGACAACAGCGCCTCGCGGGCCAGGTTGAAATCCCGCGAGTGCTTGATCACCGCCCCGGCGGCAAACTCGCCCAGGCGTTGGCCGTGCAGGTTGTAGCGCTCCACCAACCCTTGCAGGGCGGCGACCAGCAGGTCCTGGTTACTGTCGTGGGCATACACCGTATTGGAGCGCGCAAATGGAATACGGTTGCCGCCGATAATCGCCACGCGGCGGGTCGGGGCTGGGGTGAAGCTGTAGTCACTCATTGCTGGCTCTCTTTGCAAATGAATAGCCCGCGCATATGGGGCTTGTCCCCGGCGAAATTGCGCACTTCGAACTCGCGCCGTGGCCCGTTCACCGGGTGACCCCACAGGGCGACCTGGCCGGGCAGGAAGATCGGCAATTTGAAGTCGCAATGGGCCTCGGCCTGATCCAGCCCGCCGGGTGGCTGTTGCGCTGCCAATGCGCGGCCCAGGGTCCACATGCCATGGGCGATGGCGCGACGAAAGCCGAAGAGTTTGGCACCGATGATTGAGGTGTGAATGGGGTTGAAATCCCCCGAGACCTTGGCAAAGCGCCGCCCAAGGTCAGCGGGCAGCACCCAGCGCTGGGTGCGTAACAGGCCGTCCTCCTGCAGCGGCAAAGGGTCATTCCAGGCTTCACCCACCGGATTGCTGACGTCACGGCGCAAGTACAGACTGTCGCTTTCCCACACCAGGGTTTCCTGGCTGTAGGCCCGAGTGGCGATGCTCAAGGCCTGCCCTTTCGGATGGGCCACCCAGCGCTCGCAATACACCTCCAGGCGCAGCGCCTGGCCCTCGTGCAGGCGCTGGTGCTGACGAATGCGATTGGCCAGGTGCACCATGCCACTGGCCGGGTACGGGAAGCTTGGCCGGGTCAGCAGCATGAGGTGCAGGGGGAACGCCAGCACATGGGGATAGGACAATGGCACGCCCTGTTCGCGACGAAAACCACACGCCCATGCGTAAGCGGCGATACCGGCCGACGAAAGCTCCACCGCGCTGCGCACCAGGCGCGCTGTGGGCAATGGCGGCGCGCCGTCGAACTTGGGTTTGCGCAAGGCGCGCAGGCCGTCGAGCAGCAACTGCGTGCGCGACGGCGGTGGGTCGATGATCTGCGTCACGTAGTCCATCGGTCAGGCTCCCAACAGGCTTTGGCCGCACACCCGCACCACCTGGCCATTGACCCCACCCGACGCCGGATGGGCCAGCCAGGCAATGGTCTCGGCCACGTCGATGGGTTGCCCGCCCTGGGACAACGAATTCATGCGCCGCCCCGCTTCGCGGATCATCAGCGGGATCTTGGCGGTCATCTGGGTTTCGATAAAACCGGGCGCCACCGCGTTCACCGTGACCTGCCGGGCTGCCGCACGCGGTGCCAGGCCCTGTACCAGGCCGATCACACCGGCCTTGGACGTGGCGTAGTTGCTCTGCCCCAGGTTGCCGGCGATACCGGAAATCGACGACACGCACACAATGCGCCCACCAGGGTTCAAACCCTGACTGTCGAGCAAGGCCTCACTGAGCTGCCACGGCGCTTCGAGATTGACCGCCAGCACACTGCGCCAGGCGCCCTCGGTCATTTTGGCGATGGTCTTGTCGCGGGTGATCCCGGCGTTGTGCACCACCACATCAAAGGCGCCATATTGGCTGACGTGGGTTTGCAACAGTGAGACGGTGTCGGCGGCGGTAATATCCAGAGGCAACGCCGAACCGCCCACGCTGGTCGCCGCCTGCTGCAAGGCTTCATGTGCCTGGGGCACGTCCACACACACCACATGGGCACCGTCGCGCGCCAGCACCTGGGCAATCGCCAGGCCGATGCCACGGGAGGCGCCGGTGACCAGGGCGCGTTTGCCGGCAAAGGGTTTGTCCCAATTGATGGCGGCATGGCCATCGACCGGTTTTTCCAGGCGCACCACCTGCCCCGAGACATAGGCGGAACGGCGCGACAGGAAAAACCCCAGGCTGCTGTCCAGCGCGTCTTCCGCGCCCGGCGCCACGTACAGCAGTTGCACGGTGATTGCGCGGCGCAGTTCCTTGGCCAGCGAACGCACCAAGCCTTCAAGGGCGCGTTGGGCGATGGCCTGGGGCAAGTCGTTACAATGCTCGGGCGCCGTGCCGAGTACCACCACCCGGCCATGCTGGCCCAGGCGTTTGGCATTGCTGTGAAAGAACAGGTAGAGCTCATCCAACTGTTGCAGGTCGGCCACGCCGCTGGCGTCGAACACCGCGCCTTGCACCTTGACCGTGGACGGCGCCTTGAGCGTCGCCGGGGTCGCGGCGACGGTGTCGGTGGCGCTGAAGAAGCGCTGCACCGAGGCCACCAGGCGCCCTGCTCCGGCGATGATCACAGGGTTAGCCAGGCCGGCCTGGCCGCTGCGATGCCGTTGCAATGCCAAGGGTTGCGGCAAGCCAACGGCCTGGGCGAGGCGCCGGCCCCAGGGGGAATTGACGAACGAAAGGTAGCTGTCACTCATAGAGGGTTCCACTCACAACACAGTTCTTGCCTGATAAACAGATCAAATGTGGGGAACTGGATCGCCCTCTGTAGGAGCGAGCTTGCTCGCGAAAAACGTCAACGATAACGCTGGCTTCCTGAATCGACGCGGCGCCTGTGAGTTTTTCGCGAGCAAGCTCGCTCCTACAAAAAGCCTTCTGCCTGGCATTTAAGGCAAGCCAGTTCCCACCTGAGGACCGGGTTTCTCTCAATTGACCGGGACGCTGCGCCGTTTGGCCACCGGTTCGAGCGCCTGCTTACGCTGCTGCAGGGCCTCCAGCAAACCAAAGTCCTGGGGGAAGTCATCCACCTGGATACCGTGGTCGGCGTATTCCACGTAGCGCGCCAGCAAGGCGTCTTCGTCGTCGCTGATCAAGTCCAGCGCCCGCGCCTTGACACGCCAATCGGTAAAGGCCGTGGCAGAAATCGGCAGCGGGCCGAGCAGGCCTTGCTTGATGGCGGGTTTGAGCCGCGCCTCGATCAATTCCACTTGGGGCAACAAACGGAACCCCAGTTCGCCATACGCCAGCTTGTCGACTTCCGGACGCGGGATATAGGAATTGGCCAGCAACCGGTCGCGGGTCTCGCCAGGGGTCTGCACCACCTCCGCCACTTGCGCCAACAGGCGGTCCGATGGTTTGCGCTGCGGGATGCCAAACGGAAAACTCAACGCGCGCACCACCGCCGCAGCGGGTTTTGAGGGGTAGTTGTCGAGCACTTCGGCCAAGGCTTCATGGGCGCGCAACAAGGCGTCCTGGGCCGCCCAGTGCACCAGCGGCAAGTCCGCCTGGGGCCTGCCGTCATCCTCGAAGCGCTTGAGCACGCAAGACAGAATGTACAGCTGCGACAGGATATCCCCCAAGCGCCCGGTGATACTTTCCTTGCGCTTGAGGGCACCGCCCAGCACCCCCATGGAAATATCCGAGATCAGCGCCAGCACCACCGACAGCCGATCGGCCTGGCGGTAGTAGGCAGCCAATGCCGGGTCGGTCTTGGCCGGCGCCGCAATCAGGCGTCCGCCGGTCAGGGCATGCACCGCTGCGCGCACGGTATTGGCCACTACAAAACTCACATGGCCAAACATCGCGCTGTCGAAGTCTTCCAGGGCCTTTCGCCGGTCGGGGTTGTGCGCCGCTTCCATCTCGCGGAACACGTAGGGATGGCAACGAATCAGGCCCTGGCCAAAGATGATCAGGCAGCGGGTCATGATGTTCGCGCCCTCCACCGTAATGGCGATGGGGCTTTGCTGGTAGGCACGGGCGAGGAAGTTATTGGGGCCCATGCAGATGCCTTTGCCGGCGACGATATCCATGCCGTCGTTGACGATGATCCGCGCCCGCTCGGTGACGTGGTACTTGGCGATGGCCGAGATCACCGAGGGTTTCTCGCCGGCGTCCAGGGACGCCACCGACACCTTGCGCACCGCATCACACGCATACAGATGCCCGGCCATGCGCGCCAGCGGCGCCTGTACACCTTCGAACTTGCCGATGGGTAGGCCGAATTGCTTGCGCATCGCCGCATAGGCGGTGGTCCCGCGCACCGCCACTTTCCCGAGGCCGACGTTGGCCGAAGGCAGGGAAATCGCCCGGCCTGCCGCCAGGCATTCCATCAACATGCGCCAGCCGTTGCCAATTTGCTCACGGCCACCGATCACCCATTCCAAGGGAATGAACACATCCTTGCCCGTGGTTGGGCCGTTCTGGAAGACCGCATTCAACGGCCAGTGACGCCGGCCACTGTTTACGCCCGGGTGGGACGTGGGGATCAACGCACAGGTAATGCCCAGGGAACCTGGCACGCCAAGCAAGCCCTGCGGGTCTTCGGCGCGGAACGCCAGGCCCAGCACCGTGGCAATCGGGCCGAGGGTGATATAGCGCTTGTCCCAGGTCACGTTGAAACCCAGTATTTCCTCACCTTCATGCATGCCTTTGCAGACAATACCCAGGTCAGGGATCGCGCCTGCATCGGAGCCGGCATAGGGGCTGGTCAGGGCGAAACACGGGATGTCTTCACCGCGTGCCAGGCGCGGCAGGTAGTAGTTGCGCTGGGCGTCGGTGCCGTAATGCAGCAACAGCTCGGCCGGACCGAGGGAGTTGGGGACCATCACCGAAATCGCTGCCGCCGAGCAGCGTGTCGACAGCTTCATCACCACTTGGGAATGGGCGTAGTGGGAGAAGCCTTTGCCGCCGTACTGCTTGGGAATGATCATGCCGAGGAACCCGGCATCCTTGGTGTACTGCCAGCCCTCGGGGGACATGTCCTGCCAGACTTGCGTGGTTTCCCAGTCGTTGGCGATGTCGCACAGGGTTTCGACTTCGTTGTCGAGGAAGGCTTGCTCCTCGGCGCTCAGGCTGGCCGGCGCGGCGTGCAGCAGGCGCTGCCAGTTGGGTTTGCCGCTGAACAGCTCGGCGTCCCACCACACGGTGCCGGACTCGATGGCCGCACGCTCGGTGTCGGACATCGCCGGCATGATCGTACGAAACAGGCCCAGGGCCTTGGCGGTCAGCAGCCTGCGGCGCAGCGGTTTGATCGCCAGCACCAAGGCGGGCAGCACCACCAGCACCGCCGCCAGGGTAATGCCCGGCACGGCCACCGCGTTGAACAGGTAACCCGCCGCCAACCAGACCAGGCCAGCGCCCAGCCATAAGGTGGCGGCGGCTTGTCGATACGCCAGGGCAATCGCGGCGGCGAGACCTACCAATAACCAGATAAGCATGGGGATACCTCTACTTGATTCGGGGCGTGAAACCACACTACAAACTTCAAAGCATAAATTCAAATTTTGTTTTGAAATTTTTATTTAATGCTTTGCCGAAAAAAAAGGCTGACCGGATCAGCCTGACAGCAGAAGGAATCAACGCAGGCCGCTGAAAACGACTGCCAAGGCAGGGCCCTCAAATGCGCTGAGTGTCCTGCCCTGCACGTGCCTCAGAACTTATAAGTCGCCGACAGGCTGACCACATCACCTGAGGATTCAGCCTTGCCGTCCAGTTGAGCGCCTCCAAGACGGTCAACGTTCTTGGTTTTCAGATTGACCTTCTCGACAAACTGGTGCGAATAGGCGGCATCCACCGACAGGCCTGGCACCGCCTTGATGTCATACCCTGCACCGAACGCAAGGAAGTAGCGATCCCCGTCGGGGATCCGAGGGTCACGGGTGGAGTTTCGGGTCGGTGTCTGGTCGTAAGCCACGCCGGCACGCAGGGTGAGTTCGTCGGTCGCTTTGTAGTCGCCGCCGATAGAAGTCATCCACGCGTTCTTGTAGTTGTAGGGTATGGCAACGATGGTCGAGCCCTGTGACTTGAGCGTGAGGTCCTTGAAGGAGGACCACTCTGTCCACTGGGCACTCACGCCCAGCGTCCAGCGATCATTGAACTGGTGGACCCAGTCAATCGCTGCCGTCGCAGGGATATCCAATTGAGCACTGGCGTGCGCGCCATCCGGGAACAGTTTGAGACCAGGATAGGCCATTTCAACCAGCGTTTCGCCGTTTGGACCAATCGGGTTGGTCATCGCGTTACGGCCAATCGCGTCTGTATAAACGTCGTACTTGCCCGTCATCTTGTTTTTGATCTTGGCGTGATAATTCACGCCCAGCGTGTCTTGCGCTGTCGGCTTCCAAACCACGCCGCCAAACCAGCCCACTGAGATATTGTCGACTTTCACGCGTATCAAGGAATGCCCGACGCCGGTCGGAAAACCGGTGCCTCCCAGACCGGGAGAGACATCCGCGGCAGCCAACAGGTCTACGTTCTGGCTGACGTTCCCTTGGCTACGTTGAACGATGGCACCGGCACCGACGGAAAACTCATCATTGACCTTGAATGACAAGGAGCCTGTCAGGCCAATGGTCTCGATCTTGGTGTCAACGGCGAAATCTCGCAGCTTAGAGTTTTCGTTCCACGTACTTTTCATGCCTTGCGGTACGACTTGGCTCAGGCCAAAAGCAAAACGGTCGCCGATGGGCATGACCATAAAGCCAGTAGGTAGCCATGCGGTGAAACCACCCTGGCCGCCATTATTCGTATTCAGCGTCGGATCGCCCAGGTTGCCCTGATCATCCAGCACCGGCGTATTGGTCACCGGGTTACCGTTATGGTCATACGCCTGGCCAGAATATTTGATCTTGATCCGGGCGTAATCGACGGTCTGCTGCACGATGGTTGAATCGATGAACGCCATGGCCGCCGGGTTGTTGTACGCGGCACTGGGGTCGTTTTTGAACAATGAACCGCCACCAAACGCGCGCCCCCAGCCAGGCGCACCGTAGGTTGGCGTGGAGAAGCCGCCCGCCTGCACATGCCCTGTGGTCATCAAGCCTCCCAACAGCGCCAACCCCAGTAACGTGTGAGCGTGTTGTTTCTTATTATTCATGCGCTGCTCCTTATTATTATTTCGCCCGGCCCCTGCCGGTGGGTCGTGTGGCCGTAGGCAGACCGTAAGTACCCTGCCCAACCGATGCCTCGTGTGAGGCATCGGCCTTTGAACGGGTGATCAGCCCTCTGGAGTCACACGCTTACGGATTAACCGTGAGTGTCGGGGCAACAACACTCAGCGATACGACGGTGCAGTTGCCGCTCAGCGACTGATTGGTAGCCGAAAGTGTTTTGGTGCCTGGAGTCCAAGCCACGGCAATGGTGGTAGGGCCGCAGTTAGTGGCCGGAATCGAGGAGATTTTGTAGCCTACGTTGGTCACGGTGCCGGTGGTGCCCGTCGCAGCGGTAAGAACCCAAGGCAGGTTAGTCAGCGTGGGCAGTGCGCACAGGCCGCCGCCGGTCAAGGAAGCACCGTTGATAGAAGCCACGCCACCGCTAACGTTGCCGGTAAAGGTAATGCCGCACGTCACTGCCGCACCAAAGGATGAAGGCGACTTCACCACGATGGTACCGGCATTAGTCGAGAACGGACCGTCTGGAGAAACGGAAGCCGCGCTCGCCATGGAGGCGGCACCAAAGCACAGAGCAAACGAAGTTGCACAAACGAGGGTTTTCAAGCTTTTCATTGTTTTTCCTCACATGTTATGGCGATTCATTTCGCCAGGGGTAATGGCCATGATCGAGAGGTCACGGTGAAACTGCAGAACTTCCCTTTCCAGCCAAATTTCAATGCATTTACCGCTGCAACAGTCGGAGCGTGTTATTCGACAACTTTGAAGTTGGGCGGCATCTTGATCGACACCGTCTTGATCTTGCAGTCTTCGCCAATCGCCACATCGCTGGCTTCCAACTTGCCGGTGGCGTTATCCCAGGTACCGTCGGCCGTCGAAGGCCCGCACTTGCCGCCCAGGCCAAAGGCATGCACGTCCACGCTGATCTTCGACATGGAGCCGCTTTTTGTGTCTTTGGCGATTAACACCCAGGGCAAGTTGATGGCTTCGACACGGCTGCACTTGAGGCCACCGTCGAACTCGACTTTGTCGACATTTACCGATGAACCATCGGCTGCAACCTTGCCGGCCACCTTGATGGTGCAATCGGCACTGATGAGCTTGCCTTTGGAAAAGCTGATAGGCCCCTGGGCAGTGAAGGCACTGCCAGCGGGTTCGATACGCGCAGCCTGAGCCTGGTGATACACAATCAGGCCCATGGCCGCTAACAGGATGTGGGCGGTGAACTTGGCAGAACTTTGCATGGTGTACGTCCTTCCCTTGAAATTATTGTTGTAGGGTCAAACCGGGTTCTTGCACTCAATGCTCCGGGCGATCAGAACCTGCGCGATACACAGATCCCGAGTACACCCTGAAGGCTTACTTCATCTCAAAACGGCTTGGCACTACCGCTGTACTTATCCAGGTACTTCAAGCGCTTTGACGGCTGAAGATTGGTCAGGTTGATATCACCGGCATAGTGATTCAGTACGCGGTGGTCCATACGTCGGCGCCATAAGTACGGCACATACGCCCAGACAATCATGCTGGCGTAGCCATACGGAAGTTGCGGTGACTCATCAAAGTGACGCAGCGACTGATAACTGCGCGTGGGGTTGGCATGGTGATCGGAGTGCCGTTGCAACTGGAACAGAAAGATATTGGTGACAATCCGATTACTGTTCCACGAGTGACGCGGCGAGCAGCGTTCATAACGGCCATTGGGCAACTTCTGGCGCTTGAGGCCGTAATGCTCGACGTAGTTCACCACTTCCAGCAACGAGAACCCGTAGATGCCCTGGATAATCAGGAACGGAATCACCGCCGCCCCCAGCCAGGCAATCATCGCGCCCCACAACACCACGCTGTACATCCAGGCGCTGAGCACGGCGTTCTTCCAGTGCAGCGCCGGCAGGCCAAGTTTGCGCAGGCGTTCGCGCTCCAGGTTCCAGGCCGACACGGCGCTGAACCACACCGAACGCGGCAGGAAGGCCCAGAAACTTTCACCGAGGCGCGAGCTGGCCGGGTCTTCCGGCGTGGCGACCCGTACGTGATGGCCACGGTTATGTTCGGTGTAGAAGTGCCCGTAGAAGGTCGGCGCCAGAGTGACCTTGGCCAGGAACACTTCCAGGGGCTTGGGTTTGTGCCCCAGCTCATGGGCGGTATTGATGGCAATGCCGGTGGCGGCACCGGTGGACATGGCCATGCCCACATAGGTCAACCAGCTGATTTCACCGTGAAGTTCAGTGCGTGCGGTGATGAACGCGGCGGTCTTGGCCAGCCAGCTTGAGGGTTCCAGGGTGGCCGTGGCGTGCAACAGGCCACCGTTGATGATCCAGTCGATACCGCCAGCAGCGAGCCAACCGGTGATGACCACCGAGGAAATCACAAACAGCACGCCGGTGTAGACGATCCAGCGGTAATAGCGCTGGGATTCAAGGTGGCTGACCGCAGATTCGGGCGGGTTGCTGACGTCTTCGCCGAGCAGGCCGTCAATCAGCGGGATCAAGCCGAAGATCACCAGCACGCCCACCCACCACAGTTGTTGCACGCCTGTGGTGATGGCAAGGGCGCCGGAGAGTAAGGGAGTGGCCAGCGGCATGATGCCGAGCCACCACAGGTGGCGTTTGCCGTCGGCCCACACGGTCGCAGCTGCCAGCGTCTGGTTCATGGCAGCCTCCGAACACATTCGGTAGGCGATGCGGCAGCGGTGCGCTGACTGCTGCGAGAAATCATGCATGCGATAAAAGGCGTTTTTTTCATTATTTTATTCGCTCTTAGGCATTTCAAAAATAATTTCAAATTACACATTGAAATAATTTTTTTAAATAAATAGCGCGGAATCGTTAGGTCGTCAACTAGTTTCTCCAGCCCTTTTTTCCGTGACCGATCAGTCTCTTTTCAGCCATTTGGTCAGGTACTCAGGGCAGGCATCAACGCTAATGAACCGCAGTCGAGTGGCACCGTTATTTGCTCGCCAAGGCTACAGATGGCTGTAACTGCCTGACGTTTTCACCGGGTCGAACCCGCTTGACCACCTGCTCCACCAGCGCCGCCACGCGCTCGGTGGCGGTGATCGGCAACATATGCCCGCGGCCTTCGATCACCTGCATTTTCAGCCCTGGTACCTTGCTGGCCAGGGCCTGGCCGTGTTTCTGGAAGTCGAGCACCCTGTCTTGCCCGCCGTAGATCAGGCCGATAGGCAGGGTCAGTTGCGGGTAGCGCTTGACCATCTCCGGCAGATGCTCGTTGACCCGATTGATCTCGGTAGACGCGGCGTAAAAATTGTCGGGGCGCATGCCCAGCAAGCCGCCGCCACGGGTAGCGAAGTCCGGCGGCGCGGCATCTGGGGCGAACACGCCCTTCACCACCGAATCTTTGGTCAGCAGGCCGATGGGCAGGGTCAAGGTGTGGGCCACCCAGCGCCGCAGCCAGGCCGGGCGCACGGCCAGAGACAGGAACACCAGCGGCAGCATGCGCTGGGGGTGAGTCAAGGGCGCAACCAGCACCAACCCGGATACCGCATGGGGATGGTCGAGTGCCAGCGCCAGGGCAATCGCGCCGCCCAGGGAATGCCCAAGCACCAGCGGTTTGTCCAGGTCCAGCGTCTTGATGAAAGCCGCGATTTGTCGCGCCTGGGCCGGCAAGTCTGCCGGCGTGCCGCTGTGCCGGGTGGAATAGCCTGAGCCCGGCCGGTCGAGGCTGATGACCCGAAAGTGCTCACGCAACTGGCCGGACAAGGCATAGGTCAGGTTGCGACTGCTGCCCATCAGCCCATGGATCATCACCAGCGGCGGGCCCTTGCCCTCTTCGACATAATGAAAGCGCTCGCCATCCACCTCGACGAAGCGCCCGTTGCTCGGCACGGTCGCTTCAATGCGCCGCGTCATCCAGGCACTCAAGCCCCATAACGCCGCGCTGGCGCCCACCAGCACACCCGCAGCGACAACCCACTCCACAGCCATAGCTCGGTCCTCTGCTTCCCTGCTGCTGGCGACCCGACCGGAATTGGCCTGGCCTCAGCCATCGTCCACACCCTGGACCTAGACTTCATGCATACCACGTTCGTCCGTCGGACAAATCGCTCATGCGCAACAAGGCCCTAGCGTAGGCGAATTTTTCAGGTAGATTATTTAAAATCTTTTTTAAAATAAATAATTCAATTTTCCTTTGCAATGGTGTTCTATCTAAAAGGCAAAACAAAAACAGGAGCACATCCGATGCCCAAGCGCTTTATTGACGAGGCAGCCCTATGAATGCCCCCAGTGACTCAATCGACATCGCCATCATTGGCTCCGGGTTCGCGGGCCTGTGCATGGCGATCAAACTCAAGGAAGCCGGGCTCACCGACTTCTTTATCGCCGAACAGGCCGAGACCCTCGGCGGTACGTGGCGCGACAACCACTACCCAGGTTGCGCCTGCGACGTGCAGTCCCACGTGTATTCGTTTTCCTTTGCGCCCAACCCAAACTGGACGCGACAGTTCGCGGCGCAACCCGAGATTCGCGCCTATCTGGAAGACTGCGCCAAGCGCTTCGAGCTGGCGCCCTATCTGCGCTTCGGCATGGGCCTGCAACGCGCGATGTTTGATGAACAACAGCAGCGCTGGCAGCTGACCTTCAGTAACGGCCGCCAGGTCAGCGCACGGGTGCTGGTGTCGGGCATGGGGGGCTTGTCGCGCCCGGCCATGCCAGATATCCCAGGGCTGGACAGTTTCAAGGGCAAGCGCTTCCACTCCCAGCAGTGGGATCACGAATACTCCTTGAAGGGCAAGCGCGTGGCGGTGATCGGCACCGGTGCCAGCGCCATCCAGTTCGTGCCGCAGATCGCCCCGCAGGTGGCGCACCTGGACCTGTTCCAGCGCACGCCGCCGTGGATCATGCCCAAGCCCGACCGCCCGATTACCGCCACCGAACGCTGGCTGTTCAAGCACGTACCGCTCACCCAAAAGCTGGTGCGCGCTGCGCTTTACTGGGCACTGGAAGGTCGCGTGGTGGGCTTTGCCCTGCATCCACGCCTGATGAAAATGGTGCAGAAAATCGCCCTGCGTCATCTGCGTAAACAGGTGGCCCGCCCTTCCCTGCGCAAAACCCTGACGCCGGACTACACCATCGGCTGCAAGCGCGTGCTGATCTCAAACGATTACTACCCGGCACTCTCGCGCAGCAATGTCGAGGTCGTCAGCGACAGCGTGCTGCGCATCGAAGCCGACGGCGTGATCACCGCCGACGGTATCAAGCACCCCGCCGATTGCCTGATCTTCGGCACAGGTTTCCAGGCCAGCGACCCGTTGCCCCGTGGCTGCATCATCGGCCGTGACGGCATCGACCTGATGGACGCCTGGCGCGATGGCGCCCATGCCTACAAAGGCACCACCGTGCCGGGCTACCCGAACCTGTTTTTGATCGTCGGCCCCAACACCGGCCTGGGGCATAACTCGATGATCCTGATGATTGAGGCCCAGGTCGCCTACATCCTCGATGCCCTGAAACACATGCAGCGCCAGCGCATCACCACGGTGGAGGTCAAACCTGCCGTGGAGCACGCCTACAACCTGCAGTTGCAGGACAAGCTCAAGCGCACCATTTGGAACACCGGCGGCTGCCAGAGCTGGTACCTCGACCCGCGCACCGGCAAGAACACCACGCTGTGGCCTGGTTCGACCTGGCGCTTCAAGCAGGTCACCCGGCATTTTGCCCTCAAGGACTACAGCGTCAGCCAGGCGCCGGCGCCCGCCCTCCCGCGTGCGGTTGCAACGCCCCACTCCACCACAGAAGGCAGCCTGTCATGAAGTCATTCAACGGCCGCGTCGCGGCGATCACCGGCGCGGCTTCCGGCATGGGCCGCGCACTGGCCCTGGCGCTGGCACGGGAAGGGTGCCACCTGGCGCTGGCGGACAAGAACAGCCAGGGCCTGGAACACACCCGGGATCTGATCCGCACCTCGACCTTGGCGCCCGTCACCGTCACCACCCAGGTGCTGGACGTCTCCGACCGCCAGGCCATGCAGGAGTGGGCAGCGCGTTGTGCGGCCGAGCACGGCCAGGTCAACCTGGTGTTCAACAATGCCGGGGTGGCGCTGTCGAGCACCGTCGAAGGGGTGGATTACGCCGACCTGGAATGGATCGTCGGCATCAACTTCTGGGGAGTGGTGCATGGCACCAAAGCGTTCCTGCCGTACCTCAAGGCCAGCGGCGACGGGCATATCATCAATACGTCCAGCGTGTTCGGCCTGTTCGCCCAACCCGGCATGAGCGGCTACAACGCCACCAAGTTCGCCGTGCGCGGCTTCACCGAAGCCTTGCGCCAGGAACTCGACCTGCAACGCTGCGGCGTCTCGGCCACCTGTGTACACCCCGGTGGCATTCGTACCGACATCTGCCGCAGCAGCCGCATCGACGCGAACATGACCGGCTTTCTCATCCACAGTGAGCAACAAGCCCGCGCCGATTTCGAAAAGCTCTTCATCACCGACGCCGACCAGGCCGCCAAAGTGATCCTGCAAGGCGTACGCAAAAACAAGCGCCGCGTGCTGATTGGCCGCGATGCGTATTTTCTCGACCTGCTCGCCCGTTGCCTGCCGGCGGCCTATCAGGCGCTGGTGGTGTTTGCCAGCAAACGCATGGCGCCCAAGCCGCGCACGCCAGTGTTTGAAACCAACGACG
This sequence comes from Pseudomonas sp. L13, assembly GCF_009935965.1. Classification (NCBI taxonomy): domain Bacteria; kingdom Pseudomonadati; phylum Pseudomonadota; class Gammaproteobacteria; order Pseudomonadales; family Pseudomonadaceae; genus Pseudomonas; species Pseudomonas sp. L13. The sequence continues at coordinate 55,886 of NZ_QODJ01000018.1, read as the reverse complement.
AGCCCCGACTCTGAACAGGAGCACGCACCATGTTGCCGATCCGTCGCGATATCCGTTTTGCCCTGCCTGCCGAGCGCATCAAGAACTGGCACGAACAAGGGCCTGTGGTCAGCCATTTCTTCAATGCCCTGTCGTTGCTGTTTCCCCAGGGAGAGCTGTTCTTCATGGACAGCGTGCGCCACTACCGTGGGCAGATCGACGATGCTGAACTGAAAAAAGAGATCCAGGGGTTTATCGGCCAGGAGGCCATGCACAGCCGCGAGCACGTGGCCTACAACGATTTGCTGCAAGCCGCCGGCCTACCAGCGCACACCCTCGATCGACGCCTGAAGTTCTTCCTCGACCTGCAGAAAAAACACCTGCCGCCGTCGTTCAACCTGGCGGTGACCATCGCCCTGGAGCACTACACCGCGATGCTCGCGGAAATCCTGCTGAGCGACCCGTCGCGCTTTGGCGACTCACTCAAGGGTTACCAGCAGATGTGGTACTGGCATGCCCTGGAAGAAACCGAACATAAAGCCGTGGCGTTCGATGTGTGGAACACAGTGATCAAGCCAGGGCCTGTGCGTTACCTGCTGCGCACCGGCACCATGCTGACCACCAGCGTGCTGTTCTGGGTGGTGGTGCTGGATTTTCACGTGCGCCTGTTGATTGCCGACCGCACTTCAGGTGGCACGCTGAAGGGGCTGTGGCGCATGGTTAAATTCTTGTATGGGCCCAAGGGTGTGTTTCCACGGATGTGCCGACCATGGCTGCATTATTTCAAGCCGGGGTTTCATCCCTGGGATCATGACAACCGGGCGCGGTTAGCGGGCATTGACCGCTTGGTCGAAGAGATAGAGCGCACGCGCCGCGGCTACGAATCGGCCTAGTGTCAGGGATTAATCCCGCCATCTGTAGGAGCGAGCTTGCTCGCGAAAAACGTCAACGGTAACGCGTGCTTCCTGAGTGAACGCGGCGCCTGTGAGTTTCTCGCGAGCAAGCTCGCTCCTACATAAAGCAGTGAGGTTTACGCCAGGCTCTTGCTGACCACCTCAAACACATCGCTGGACAGCTCACCCGCACCCAGGATGCGCTCCAGCTCCGCTTTCATCAGCGCCTGCCGTGCGCTGTCGTATTTACGCCAGCGCGTCAGCGGCGCCAGCTGGCGCGAGGCGATCTGCGGGTTCAAGGTATTGAGCTGGATCACCAGGTCCGCCAGGAAGCGGTAACCCGAGCCATCCGCCGCATGGAAGTTGATCAGGTTTTGCCCGGCAAATGCGCCCACCAGCGCGCGCACCTTGTTGGGGTTCTTGATGGTGAACGCCGGGTGCTGCATCAACGCCTTGACCCGCGCCAGCCCGCCCGGCAAGGTGCTGCCGGCCTGTACGCTGAACCATTGGTCCATGACCAGCGGGTTGTCCTTGAAGTTCTCAGCAAACACCGCCAAGGCCTGGGCCTTCTCTGCTTCAAACGGCGAGTTCACCAGCACCGCCAACGCGGTCAGGCGCTCGGTCATGTTATCGCTGGTATCGAACTGATCCAGGGTGGCCGCCAACACTTCTGGCTTGCCGCTGAGCATCAAATACGAGAGTGCGATGTTCTGCAGGGCACGCCGGGCGAAGTGCTCGGCCTCTGCCACATATGGCGTTTGCTTGGACAGCTCGCGGTTGGCCTGGTAGCGCAGCCACAACCCTTCGAACAGGTTGTCGGCCAGTTGCTTGCGGGCAAACTCGCGGGCCGCGTGGATGGCGTCCACATCCGCCACTTCGCTGATTTCCGTGAGGTAGGCTTCACTCGGCAGCGAAAGCATTTCGGCGACCATGGCCTGGTCCAGGCTTTCATCGCTCAACACCGTGCGCAGCGCGTCGATCAAGCGTTGATCGAGCTTCAGCGCCTGGCCCGCCTGGTGCTGGCCGACCAGTTCCTGCAACACCTGCACCGCCAACTGCTGGCCAGCATCCCAGCGGTTGAAACCGTCGCTGTCGTGCTGCATCAGGAACATCAGTTGATCGCGGCTGTAGGGGAAGCTGAGCTTCACCGGCGCCGAGAAACCCCGCAGCAACGAAGGCAAGGGTTTTTCAGCAATGTCGACGAAGGTAAACGTCTGCTCCGCTTCGGTTACCGAGATCACCCTTGAGGTGCCACCTGCCGTTGCTTCACCGGCCAGGCGCAAGGCGATACCGGCGCCCTGCCCGTCCAGCAAGCCCAGCTCCACCGGGATCACAAAGGGCAGTTTCTCGACCTTGTCCGGGGTCGGCGGGCAGCTTTGGCGGAAGGTCAGGCTGTAGGTCTTGGCCGCTGCGTCGTAGGCCTCGCTGACCGCCAGACGCGGGGTGCCGGCCTGGCTGTACCAGCGCTTGAACTGGCTGAGGTCGGCGCCATTGGCGTCTTCCATGGCCTTGATAAAGTCGTCGCAGGTCACGGCCTGGCCGTCATGGCGTTCGAAATACAGGTCGCTGCCTTTGCGAAAGCCCTCGGCGCCGAGCAAGGTGTGGATCATGCCGACCACTTCCGAGCCCTTTTCGTACACGGTCAGGGTGTAGAAGTTGGAGATCTCGATAAAGCTGTCCGGGCGCACGGCGTGGGCCATGGGGCCGGCATCTTCCGCGAACTGGTGGGTACGCAAGTACGCCACGTCCTGGATGCGCTTGACCGTGGCCGAGTTCATGTCGGCAGAGAAGCCCGAGTCACGGAACACGGTGAAGCCTTCCTTAAGCGACAGCTGGAACCAGTCGCGGCAGGTCACGCGGTTGCCCGACCAGTTGTGGAAGTATTCGTGGGCAACGATGGCTTCGACGCGCTGGTGGGCGGCATCGGTGGCGGTTTCGGCGCGGGCCAGCACGGCGCTGGAGTTGAAGATATTGAGGCCTTTGTTCTCCATGGCGCCCATGTTGAAGTCGTTGACCGCGACAATCATGAAGATGTCCAGGTCGTACTCGCGGCCGTAGGTCTCTTCGTCCCAGCGCATGGATTTCTTCAGGCTGGTCATGGCGTGCTGGCACTTGTCGATATTTTCCGGCTCGACGTAGATGCGCAGCGCGACTTCGCGGTGGGTCATGGTGGTGAAGCTGTCTTCGACGCACCACAAATCACCGGCCACCAGCGCAAACAGGTACGCAGGCTTCTTGAACGGATCTTCCCAGGTCGCCCAGTGCCGGCCGTCTTCACCAGGGCCGCTGGCGATCGGGTTGCCGTTGGACAACAGCACCGGGTAGCTGTGCTGCTCGGCGATCACCGTGGTGGTGAACACGCTCATCACGTCCGGGCGGTCGAGGTAATAGGTGATCTTGCGGAAACCTTCGGCCTCGCACTGGGTGCAGAACATACCGCTGGATTTGTACAAGCCTTCCAGGGCGGTGTTGGTTTCCGGGTGGATCTTGACCGTGGTGTCCAGGGTGAAGGTTTCACGCTGGGGTTGCAGGGTCAGGTGGCTGTCGGTCAGCTGGTAATCGGCGGCGGTCAGCTCCTGATCCGCGAGGGTGACGCTCAGCAACTCTAGCTGCTGGCCATCGAGCACCAGCGGTGGCAGGCCGGTGCCACGCTCGGGGTTGCGGCGCATCACCAGCTGCGCGTGGACCAGGCTGTGGTCCTCGAACAACTCGAAGGTCAGGTGCGTCTCGTCGATCAGGTAGTCCGGCGCCTGATAGTCCTTAAGGTAAATCATCTTCGGTTGTTCGGTGCGCATGCTGGGGATCCTTCTACTGATGCACGGCGAGCTGATAGGCCGTGTATTTACGAATGTTGATGACGCCGGTGTCGAAGATCAGGTACTGGCCCTTGATCCCCAGCAGCGTGCCTTCGGCAATCGGGTTCTTGTCCAGGTTGAAGCTGACGATCTTGGTCGGATACTGCTCGACCGGGTAGCGGATTTCAATCGGCTCGATGTCGGCAATGGTTTGGATGGCTTGCAGGCCAAAGCGTTCCTGCAAACCCAGCAAGCCCTCGGCGCAAGAGGCGAACAGCTCATCACGCACCTGCTTGAGGTCCACCGATTGCGCATCGCCCTTGAGCAAGGCGCGCCAGTTGGTCTTGTCGGCCACCTGGCTGCGAAACAGGTCTTCGACAAAGCCCGATTGCTGGCGCGTCGCCACGCGCATGATCGGCAGCGCCTGGCTGGCGCCCTGGTCCAGCCAACGGGTGGGCAACTGCGTAGCCCGCGTAATGCCGACCTTGATCCCCGACGAGTTGGCCAGGTACACCACGTGGTCGGTCATGCAGAATGTCTCGCCCCAGCTTGGATCGCGGCAGGTACCGGCGTCGTAATGGCAACGCTCGGGGCTCATGATGCACAAGTCACACTGGGCCAGCTTGGTCATGCAGGGGTAGCAATAGCCCTGGCTGAAGCTGGTCTTGGTTTTGCGCCCGCAATGGCTGCAATGGATCGCGCCCAGGTACTCCAGGCGTACATGGGTGCCGATCAGCGGATTGACCGGCACCTCGGTGTTTCCTAAGCGAAAGGCGTATTGAACGGTCGGCTCACCGAGTTGCGCCGACATTTTGCTGACTGCACCGCGACCTATTTCAATCAATGGATCGCATCCGACTTGAACAGGATATTCGGTACTGGCGCGGATTTGGACGCACATTCCTGCGGGCCCATATAGCCAGTGCGCTGCTCTTCGGGCAGGTTCTGGATTTCCCAGGCGATCACCGCTTGCAACGACAGCTCGCGCTGCTCGGCGGTGAGCTTGCGGCCATCGGACCATTTGCCGATCTCTACCGCGAGCTTGAGGCTCTCGTAGATGTCCGGGGTGATGTTTTCGATCATTTCAGCAAAAGAGGACATAAGGCTCTTCCTTATCAAAGAGACGCTTTGCGACGGTTGTACAAACCGCCGAGCAAACCCGTCAAGCAACCGATGACCAAGCCGCCCACATGGGCCGCGTTGGCGATTTCGCCGAAACCGATCATCGAGACCAGCCCCGACAGGCAGAGCAACAACCACACCAGCATCATCACCAGCACCCCACGGGGCAGGCGATAGGCCGGGTTGGGCGACAATAATTGAAAGATCCAGCAGTGCCCGAGCAGGCCATACAACACGCCGGACAAGCCGCCAAACAAGCCGGGGCCACCGTAGGCGTATTGCGCGTAGTTGGAGACCAGGCTGAACAACAGGGTCAGGCCCAACAGGTTGATGCTGCCCTGGCGCGCTTCAATGCGCCGGCCCAACTCCCAGTACCACATGCCGTTCATGGCCAGATGCAGGATGCCGAAGTGGATCAGCATCGGCGTGACCAGGCGCCACCACTGCCCCGAGGCCAGCGTGTCGGCCAGCGGCGTGAACTGGATGTACTCGCCCAGCACCCGGAACGGCAGGAAGGTCAACCAGGCCATGGCTTGCAGGTTTTCACCCAGCAGGGTCACGGCACCCACAATAAGGCTGGCCAACAGCACCAGCGCGGTGACCGGGCTGTGGCGCACCTGCTGGGCAAAACCTGGCCGCGCAACGGACGTCTGCTCGGGAATGTCCAGTTGCTGGTCCGGGTCGCCTGCTGGGAAGCGCTGATACAGCACGCGCACGTCATCACTGATGGCCTCGGGCACCCACAGCACCTGTTCACCCGCCTCTTCGCTGACGCGGTGCGGCACCTGCATGCGGTGCAGCAACTTGACGAAGCCACCCAGGTCGACGCTCAGGGGCAAGCGCAATACAGCTACGGTACTCATGGAATGGCCTCTGGTCGCTCAACGTCGACCCATACGAATTTACGCGGATCCAGTTGGGTTTCCTGGTCCAGTCGATACGCCACCAGCTTGCCGTACAGCACGGCGCTGTAGTCCAGGCAGGCCAGGTTCGGGCGGATCGGCGCCGGTTTGCCGCTGCGCCAGTAGTGGCCGACGAACAACAGCGGTTCATCGACGCCATAGCGCAGCAGGGAATTCTTTTGCGTGGACGACAACGGCGTGCGCGCCACCGGCTCTGGCAAGGCGTCGGGCTGGAACACGATGTCGCCGTAGGTCTTGGGGTCGTCTTCCCAGAACTTGGTGCGAAAGAACGAACGCGTCAGGCCATCGCCACCGGTCAGAGTGAGCCCGTCGGGCAGGCGCATATCGGTGCCGCGCAACAGGCGGTCGAACGCGTTGCAGGCGAAACTGCCCGGTACGGCGGCGGCTTGCAGGAAGTGCTGGTCGATGCAGCCATCCGGGAAGGTTGCCCGTAGCGGCTGGATAAAACTGTCGTCCCAGCACGCGTGCACCACGCGGAAGCGCCCGGCGTCGACAAACAGCGGCATGTCGTAGAACCAGCCGAGGAAGTCGTGCCAATCGGCCGGGTGGTGTTCGAACTGGGTCAGGGTCTCGTGGATCAAGCGGGCGTGGCGGGGGTTGTGCTCACGCACAAACTGCTTGCCGCTGCCCGGCGGGGCCGGCGTGGTCCAGCCCAGCGCATTGAACTCGTGGTTGCCCATGATGCACAGCGCCTGGCCGGCCTCGGTCATATCGTGGACGATATGCAGCGCCTCGCGGATGCGTGGGCCGCGGTCGATGATATCGCCCAGGAACACAGCCATGCGTGACGGATGGCGCCAGGTGCCGCCCTGCTTGTGGTAACCCAATTGGTCGAGCAAGTGCTCAAGGGTATGAGCGCAACCGTGCACGTCACCAATCAGGTCGTAGCTACGCGCGGGATCGAGCATCAGTCGCCTCCACCTCCCAAGCGGCTGCCCCAGCCCAACTTGGTGCGGCACACTTCGTAGTAGTTGTGATCCAGCGGGTGGATCAAGCGCAACTTCTGTGCCTTCTTGCTCACGGTGATGGTGTCACCGGGGGCGCAGGTGAAATGGTTCTGCCCGTCGCAGGAGACTTGCGGGTAGATTTGCATGTCTTTGGACACCACGATTTTCAGCTCACTGTTGCCATCGACCACAATTGGCCGACTCGACAACATATGGGGGTACATCGGCACGATCACAATGGCATCGAGCTTGGGGTGCATGATCGGGCCGCCGGCCGACAGCGCGTAGGCAGTGGAACCTGTGGGCGTGGCGACGATCAGGCCGTCGGCCTTCTGGCTGCACACGAACTGGCCATCGATGTACAGCTCGAACTCGATCATGCGCGTGGATTTGCCGGGGTGCAGCACCACGTCGTTAAGGGCGTCGCCCTGGCCGATCGCCTCACCATGGCGGCGCACTTCGGCTTGCAGCAGGAAGCGGTTCTCCACCAGGTAATGGCCGTCGAGCACCTTGGCCACTTCGACTTCCAGCTCGTCGGGGCGGATGTCAGTGAGGAACCCCAGGCTGCCGCGGTTGATCCCCAGCACCGGCACATTATGCCGCGCCAGCGCCCGGGCGGCGCCGAGCAGGCTGCCATCGCCGCCGACCACGATGACCATGTCGCACACCTCGCCGAGCATCTTGCGCGACGAAGTTTGCAGGCCGTGGCCGGGGAGGATTTCAGCGATGGTGTCTTCGAGGATCACATGCAGGTGGCGCTCGAGCAGAAACTTCTTCAGCCGGCGGACGGTGTCCAACACCTGGGTACTGCCCAGGCGACCGATAATGCCGATATTGCGAAAGTGCTCCATGGGGCTCCTGCGGGATCTGGGGTGAGGCAAAAAGAGCGATTATGGGCGAAAGGCCGCCTCAGGCAAAATCCTTTGTCGCCGCCACACCTTGATGACAATGGTTCTCAGGCACCTTGCGCACGCTGAAAAGGCTATGCTCGGAGCATGACGCCATTCCCCGACTTGCACACCCTGCCCCGCCAACTGCGCCACCCCGAGGTGCGCGACCTGGCGTGGGTGATGCTCGCGCCGCCGATGCTGGCGCAGACGCCTTGGCCCCAGCGCCACCCGCTCGCCGGCAGTGACTGGGTGCAAGCCCCTCACCAGCTCGAAGCCTGGCTGCGCCAACTGGACCAGGACAGCAGCGCGTTGCAGCAGTGGCTGAGCCTGTCACGTACCCGGCGCCTGGGCCTGTATTACGAACGCTTGTGGCAATTTGCGGTGCAGCATGCGCCGGGCGTGGAGTTGCTGGCCGCCAATCTGCCGATCCGCCGTGCCGGGCATACCCTGGGCGAGCTGGATATGCTGCTGCGCGACCGCGACGGCGTGCACCACCTGGAGCTGGCGATCAAACTCTACCTGGGCCCGCAGGACGGCAATGGCCAGGACGCCGCGCAATGGCTGGGACCTGGCTGTCATGACCGGCTGGACCGCAAGTTGGCGCACCTGACCCAGCATCAACTGCCGATCTCTGCGCGGGCAGAGAGCCGCGAGGCCTTGGCGGCGTTGGATATCCAAGCGTTCGATGCGCATTTGTGGCTCGGCGGCTATCTGCTCTACCCCTGGCCTGGCGCGGCGCAATCCCCCCTCGGCGCTCACCCGCAGCACCTGCGTGGGCGCTGGTTGCATCAGCGCGATTGGGCGGACTTTGTCAGCACCCGCCCAGAGGGCCGCTGGCAACCCCTGCCCCGCCATGCCTGGCTGGCGCCGGCGCATTACCCGGCTGATGAAGTGTGGAGTGAGGTGCAAATGAAAGACTGGCTGGCAGACCTGGACCCAATGGCCCCGGCGCAGTTGCTGGTGCGCATGGTGCCCAACGGTGAGGAGTGGGAAGAGGCCGAGCGGTTGTTTCTGGTGGCCGATCTTTGGCCGAACGTGCCGGGGACAGGCTGACGCTGTTCTAACTGACGCACCGCGATCCAAATGTGGGAGCTGGCTTGCCTGCGAAAGCGATAGCCCAAGCGCTATAGCTTGTCGATGTGCTGATACTCCAACTGCAACGCCACCGCCAGCTCCTCAGCCCGCCCCAACCTGATCGGCCCGCGCTCGATATCAATCAACACGCCTGGGCACTCCAATCGCGGCAGTGCGCCCATCGCCTTGAGTCGCCCATCGGTCACCACCAGCAACTTCTGCTGCTCGGCGGGATAACGCTTGCGCCGTGCCGCCAACCAATGCCCTGCCTCGGTCAGCGCAGCCAGCAACGGCGTCCCGCCGCCCGCCCCCAACTGTTCCAACCAATCGGCCAAGCCTCTCGCCGCCTTCAAGCCCTGCACTTGCCACTTCGGTGACTGCCCGCTAGCCGTGAGCAACGCCATGCGCGCTCGTTGCCGATAAGCATCGTCAAACAACTGAGCCAACAACCCCTTGGCGTCGGTCAACGCCCGATGGCGCCGCGTGGACGCCGAGGCATCGACAATCACCAGCCACAGCTCAGGGGCTGACCGGCAGCGCAAATGGAACAGCAGGTCCGCGCGACATTGCGGCCGCCCGCCGAGCAACGTGCCCGGCCAATTGATCGCCCCGCGCTGTGCGCTGCGGGCTTTGCCCTGCCGGCCGCTGTTCAACCGCCCCGCGTGGGGCCGGGCATCCGCCCCCGCGTCAGGTCGGGGGCGGATGCCTAGGGCTTTTTTGGCCAGGTGGGTACATCGCGGCGCGCGCCCGTAGGCAAGGCGGGTGCAGGCATATCGCCCCACTGGCCTTGGCCGGGCGAGGTGTCAGAGGGGGAAGGCGACGGCCCGTTATTCGGCTGGGGCGGCGCGCCTGGCGGAGTCTGTTGCTGACGACGATGGCGCAAGGCAAACTCTGCCACCGCATCGATATCTTCCTGCTCGATAACGGCCGCACCACGCCACGCCGCATGGGCACGGGCGCCCCGCAACCAGACCAGGTCGGCGCGCAAGCCGTCGACCCCTGCGGCAAAGCAGCGCTCGGTGATGCGGGCCAGCGCCTGGTCATCCAGGGCGATGCTGTCGAGCCGTGCCCGCGCCTGGGTGCAACGTTCGCGCAAGGTGGCTTGGGCTGGCGCCCACTGCGCGCAGAACGCAGCTGGGTCGGTGTCGAAATCCAGGCGGCGACGGATTATCTGCCCACGCTCGGCGGGCAAGGTCTGCCCGCTCAATGCGACGTTGAAGCCGAAGCGGTCGAGCAACTGCGGGCGCAACTCGCCCTCCTCCGGGTTCATGGTGCCGATCAACACAAAGCGCGCCGCATGGCGATGGGAAATCCCGTCGCGCTCGATCAGATTGGTGCCGCTGGCCGCCACGTCCAACAGCAGGTCCACCAAGTGGTCCGCCAACAGGTTGACTTCATCCACGTACAACACGCCGCCGTCGGCCTTGGCCAACACGCCCGGGGAAAATTGCGCGCGGCCTTCGCCCAGTGCGGCGTCCAAGTCCAAGGTGCCGACCAGGCGCTCTTCGGTCGCGCCCAGGGGCAAGGTCACAAACTGCCCGCTGGCCAGCAGGTCCGCCAGCCCACGGGCCAGGGTGGACTTGGCCATGCCCCGTGGCCCTTCGATCAGCACGCCGCCGATCTTCGGGTCGATGGCGGCCAGGCACAGCGCCAGCTTCAAGTCATCAGCGCCGACCACGGCGGACAGCGGAAAATGGGGAGTATCAGTCATCAGCTGTCTTCTTCTATGTCCAGCAACAGGTTTTCCAAGGCTTCGCGGTACGCCCCCGGCGCTTGCCACAAGCCACGTTGTTGGGCTTCGAGCATGCGCTCGGTCATGTCGCGCAGGGCATCGGGGTTGTGCTGTTGCACGAAGGCACGGGTATCAGGGTCCAGCAGGTAGGCATCGGCGAGCAAGGCGTATTGGTGATCGTCAATCAGCGCGGTGGTGGCGTCGAAGGCGAACAGGTTGTCCACGGTCGCGGCCATTTCAAACGCGCCTTTATAGCCATGGCGCTTCACGCCTTCGATCCACTTGGGGTTGGCCGCACGGGAACGGATCACCCGGATGAGCTCTTCCTTCAAAGTGCGGATTTTCGGCAAGTCGGGCTGGCTGTGGTCGCCATGGTAGCTGGCGGCCTTTTCGCCGCTCAGGGTTTCCACGGCGGCCAGCATGCCGCCCTGGAATTGGTAGTAGTCGTTGGAGTCGAGCAAGTCGTGCTCGCGATTGTCCTGGTTCTGCAACACTGCCTGCACCTGGCTCAACCGCTGGGCAAATTGCTCGCGGGCCGCGGTGCCTTCATCGGAGCCACCGTAGGCGTAACCACCCCAGTTCAGGTAGACCTCGGCCAAGTCCTCGCGGCTCTGCCACAAGCGCCCGTCAATCGCGCCCTGCACGCCTGCGCCATAGGCGCCCGGCTTGGCGCCGAAGATACGCCAGCCGGCCTGCTTGGCCGCTGCAGCTTCATCCAGGCCCGACTCAAGCAGCGCTTGGCGTTCGCTGCGAACCTTGGCGGCCAGCGGGTTCATGTCGTCGGGTTCATCCAGGGCCGCCACCGCCTGCACCGCCGCATCGAACAGACGGATCAGGTTGGCAAACGCATCGCGGAAGAACCCGGACACGCGCAGGGTCACGTCCACACGCGGACGGTCCAATAAGCTGATCGGCAGGATCTCGAAATCGTCCACCCGCTGGCTGCCGGTGGCCCATACCGGGCGCACGCCCATCAGCGCCATGGCCTGGGCGATATCGTCACCGCCGGTGCGCATGGTGGCGGTGCCCCACACCGATAGGCCGAGCTGGCGCAGGTGGTCGCCGTGGTCTTGCAGGTGCCGCTCAAGAATCAGGTTGGCCGACTGGAACCCGATGCGCCAGGCCGTGGTGGTGGGCAGGTTGCGCACGTCCACGGTAAAGAAGTTACGCCCCGTAGGCAGCACATCCAGCCGCCCGCGACTCGGCGCACCGCTGGGCCCCGCCGGGACAAAGCGCCCACTCAAGGCATCGAGCAAGCCGCGTATCTCCGCCGGCCCACAGGCATCCAGGCGTGGCGCGACGACAATGCGCAGGCTTTCTATTACCGACTTCACCTCCTGCCAGCCGGGCTCTTCCAACTGCTCGATGGGGCCTTCCAATGCCTGCTCGATCAAGCGCGCCGCGTACAACTCCAGACGTTCACGGGTATCCCCGGCCGTACGCCACAGCTGATCGTCAATCTTGTGCAACACCAACGGGCGCCGCCCCGTCCAGGGCTCGGCCAGTGCACAATCGAGCGGATCAAATCCCAAGTCGAATGCCTTGGCCAACACTCGCAGCAGGCTCGACTGCGGGCCCCGGCCATCGCCACGGGGAATGCGCAACAGCGCCAGCAAGGTGTCGATACGCAAGCGGCCTTCGGGCGACTCGCCAAAAATATGCAGGCCGTCGCGGATCTGCGATTCCTTCAAGTCGCACAGGTAGGTATCCAGGCGCGGCAACCACACCGCCGCGTCCGCCTCACTGCCCAGTTCAAGCTCCTGGTCGATACGGGTTTCGCGCACCAGCTTGAGGATGTCTTTTTGCAGCTCCAGGGCGCGGCGCGGGTCGAGCAATTGCGCTTCGTAATACTCGTCGGCCAGCAACTCAAGGTCACGCAGCGGGCCGTAGGTTTCGGCGCGGGTCAGCGGTGGCATCAGGTGGTCGATAATCACCGCCTGGGTGCGTCGCTTGGCCTGGGCGCCCTCACCCGGGTCGTTGACGATAAATGGATAGATATTCGGCAGCGGGCCCAGCAATGCATCCGGCCAGCAGTGCTCCGACAGGCCCACGCCTTTGCCGGGCAGCCACTCCAGGTTGCCGTGCTTGCCCACATGGATCACGCCGTGGGCGCCGTAGGTATGGCGTAGCCAGAAATAGAACGCCAGGTAGCCATGGGGCGGCACCAGGTCCGGGTCGTGGTACACGGCGCTGGCATCCACCTGGTAACCCCGGGCCGGCTGGATGCCGACGAAGGTCAGGCCCAGGCGCAGACCGGCGATCATCATGCGGCCATCGCGGCACATCGGATCGTTTTGCGGCGCGCCCCAACGCTCCATCACGGCCTGGCGATTGGAGGCCGGCAAGCGATCGAACATCGCCTGATATTCCACAAGGCCCAGGCTTTGATGGCAGGGGCGCAGGTCTAGGCTATCGAGGTCGTTGGTGACGCCGCCGAGCAGTTCATGGATCAGCGCGGTGCCGCTGTCGGGCAACACCTCCGCTACCGGGTAGCCTTCGGTTTGCAAGGCGCGCAGGATATTCAGCGCCGCCGCCGGGGTGTCCAGGCCCACGCCGTTGCCGATGCGACCGTCGCGGGTCGGGTAGTTGGCCAGGATCAACGCTATCCGTTTCTGGGCATTGGGCACCCGCGCCAGCTCGACCCAGCGGCGTGCCAGCTCAGCGACAAAATCCATGCGTTCGGGCGCTGCGCGGTAGCACACCACGTCCGACTGGCTGCGCTCGCTGCGCCAGGCCAGGTCCTTGAAACTGATCGGCCGGCTGATGATGCGCCCGTCCAGCTCCGGCAAGGCGATATGCATCGCCAAGTCGCGGGGCCCCAGGCCTTGTTCGCTGGCCTGCCAGCCGGGTTGGTTGTCCTGGGCGCAGATCGCCTGGATCACCGGGATATTGCGGCGAAACGGGCGCAGGTGCGGCGCTTCCGGGCTGGACTGGGCGAAGCCGGTGGTGTTCAGAATTACCGCGGCTTGCACGTCATCCAGCAGGTCCTCGACCACCGTGAGGCAGCCGGGTTCTTTCAAACTGGCCACCGCGATAGGCAACGGGTTGAGACCCGCCGCCTGTAAGCGCTGGCAGAACACATCAATAAAGCCGGTATTGGCCGCCTGCAGATGGGAACGGTAGAACAGCACCGCAGCCACGGGCCAATCAGCGTGCCAATCGGCCTGCCAGTTATTGAGGCGGGCATTGGCGGTGTACGGATGATAGATCGCGGTACGCGGCAATGTTTGCGGCTCGGCCCAGGCATAGTCGCGGCCCAGGTGGGCACTCGCCAGGCAGTGGTAAAAATCCAGGGCATTGCCCAGGCCACCTTGGCGCAGGAAGTGCCACAGTCGCTCGCGGTGTTCGACAGCAACGCTGCTCAGGCCGCTGAGTTCCGGGTCCGGGCGGTCGTCACCCGGCACCAGGATCAGGGTGACGCCGCGTTCGGCCAACTCCACCAGGCGCTCGATGCCGTAGCGCCAATAGCCGATGCCGCCGTGCAATGACAGCAGGATGACCTTGGCGTGGCGCAATACCTCGTCGACGTACAGGTCAACCGAGGCATGATTCTGCACCTGCATCGGGTTGGCCAGGCGCAGGCTGGGGTAATCCTCGGGCAACTGCTGGGCGGCTTCGGCGAGCAGCGCCAGGCTGGAATCGCCGCTGCACAGGATCACCAGTTCAGCGGGGGTCTGGCCAAGGTCGGCAATATTGTCGTCCGCGACGAAACCACCGGGTTGGGTCCTGAGCAGGTGCATGGTTAAACGCTGAGGGCAGCGCGCAATTGCGCTTCAAGGCCGGCGGCGTCCAGTTCCTGGCCGATCAGCACCAGGCGCGTGGTGCGTGCTTCGTCAGCGCCCCAGGCACGGTCGAAGTGCTTGTCAAAGCGCGTGCCGACGCCCTGGATCAGCAGGCGCATCGGTTTGTTCGGGATCGCGGCGAAACCTTTGACGCGCAGGATGCCGTGCTGCACCACCAGTTGGGTCAGGGCGTCGAGCAACAGCGCCTCATCGGCTTGGGGCAAGTCGATGGAGATGGAGTCGAAGGCATCGTGATCGTGGTCGTCTTCACCCTCGTGGTGATGGTCGTGATGGCTATGACGCCCGTCGATATGCTCTTCGGAACCAGCGCCCAGGCCGATCAACACGTCCAGGGGCAGGCGACCGCTGCTGGCTTCGATGATCTTCACCGCGGGCGACAGTTCTTCGGCGACTTCCAGGCGCACACGGGCCAGGTCTTCGGCGCTGATCAGGTCGGTTTTGTTGAGGATCACCAGGTCGGCGCTGGCCAGCTGATCGGCGAACAGCTCATGCAACGGCGACTCGTGGTCCAGGTTGGGGTCAAGTTTGCGCTGGGCGTCGACCTGGTCCGGGAAGGCGGCAAAGGTGCCGGCGGCCACGGCTGGGCTGTCGACCACGGTGATCACCGCGTCAACGGTGCAGGCGCTGCGGATTTCCGGCCACTGGAAGGCTTGCACCAACGGCTTGGGCAGCGCCAGGCCCGAGGTTTCAATGAGGATATGGTCCAAGTCACCGCGGCGGGCGACCAGCTCACGCATCACCGGGAAGAACTCTTCCTGCACGGTGCAGCACAGGCAACCGTTGGCCAGCTCGTAGACGCGGCCATTGGCTTCTTCTTCGGTGCAACCGATAGAACACTGCTTGAGGATTTCACCGTCAATGCCCAGCTCGCCGAACTCGTTGACGATCACCGCAATGCGGCGGCCCTGGGCGTTGTCGAGCATATGGCGCAACAACGTGGTTTTGCCCGAGCCAAGGAAGCCGGTAACGATGGTGACGGGAAGTTTGGCCAGTGTTTTCATCGGATGCCCTTTGGGGCGGGCATACGGGACGACAGGCCCTGCGGCGGCGCGCAGCAGCGGATTTCGTCACCGGATCACCCCGCCCGGTTGAAGTGGAAAATCAGTCGCGAGGCAGGTCTCCTGGCTTGGGGTGTGCAGGCCTTGCGACCAACGCTGACTGCGCCTTCCCGCCCTATCGGCAGTGGCGTGGCAGTCAACTGAACCCTTCACAGTTGCGGGGGCAGCCGCGGCTTGAACCGCGTTCCCTTCTTAGCTTCGGCCTGGGCCGAAGAACCTCGAGGGTGCAAGGCTACAGGGGCTTGCAGCATTTGACTACCGTCCCCGCCCCATGCTCTCCTACACCTCTTGTTTCGGGTGCCCTTCACAGGGTGAAACGGGAAACCGGTGCGTCATAGAACTATGACCAGTCCGGTGCTGCCCCCGCAACGGTAAGCGAGCGAAGCGTCATGGCCACTGTGCTTTTGCATGGGAAGGCGATGCTTTCAGGAGGACTCTTCCAAGAGCCGCCCCTCGCAAGCCCGGAGACCGGCCCGAAAAATTCAGATAACAAACCCGCGGTGGGCGGGCGCTGTTCGAACCCTGCGTGCCCGGCGCGTGGGGTTTTCATGCGCTCGTTTCACCCAGACACCTGAAAGGGACGCGCCATGTCGATCATCAGCAGCACTTCGCACTCCGCCAACAGCACCGCCACCCTCAGTCAACGCCTGACCGCCGCCATCGGTGCGTCGATCCTCGGCGCGTGCCTGGTGTATTTCGCCGGGTTCTCGCATATCGAGGCGGTGCACAACGCCGCCCACGATACTCGCCACAGCGCCGCGTTCCCGTGCCATTGAGAGCTGCCGACATGATCAAGCGTATTGCGCAAACCGCAGGGTTCACTGGGCTGTTGGCGGCCCTGCTGCTGACCCTGCTGCAAAGTTTCTGGGTGGCGCCGCTGATTCTGCAGGCGGAAAGCTATGAAAAAGCCCCGCCAGCCGCCGAAGTGGTGCATGAACACGCCGCTGGCCACACCCACGACGCCCAAGCCTGGGAGCCGGAAGATGGCTGGCAGCGTGTGTTGTCCACCACCGGCGGCAACCTGGTAGTGGCAGTGGGCTTTGCGCTGATGCTCGCCGGCCTATACACGCTGCGCGCGCCGACCCGCACCGCCCAAGGCCTGCTCTGGGGCCTGGCCGGCTACGCGACCTTTGTATTGGCGCCCACCCTGGGCCTGCCCCCGGAACTGCCCGGTACCGCGGCGGCTGACCTGACGCTGCGCCAGACCTGGTGGATCGGCACCGCCGCCTCCACCGCCGCCGGCCTGGCGCTGATCGTGTTCGGTCGCAATTGGCTGTTGAAAGGCCTTGGGCTGGCGATCCTTGCCGTACCCCACTTTATCGGCGCGCCGCAACCGCAAGTGCATTCGATGCTGGCCCCGGAGGCGCTCGAAGCGCAGTTCAAGATCGCCTCGCAATTGACCAACGTGGCCTTCTGGCTGGCCTTGGGCCTGATCAGCGCCTGGTTGTTTCGCCGCAACCGCGACGACCAATACTCGGCATGATCCTGGTTGTCGGGCTTGGCTGCCAGCGCGGCTGTGAGGTTCACAGCTTGCTGGCATTGCTGGACAGCGCCCTGGTCGAGGCCGGCATTGAGCGCTCACGCGTGACCGCCTTGGCAAGCATTGACCGCAAACGCGATGAGCCTGGGCTGCTGGCGCTGGCCCAGCGGTTGAACCTGCCCTTGCAGTGCTTCAGTGCCGAACAACTGGTGGGCTATGAGCATCGGCTGAGCCATCGCTCTGCGCTGGCTTTTGCCCACACCGGCTGTTACGGCGTGGCCGAAAGCGCCGCCCTGGCCCTGGCCGAGCACCTGTCCAATGGCCCCGCGCGCCTGCTGATCACCCGCCAGAAAAGCGCACAGGCCACCCTTGCATTGGCCTGCGCGGGCTAAAATCCCGATAATTGCCGCTTTCGATCATGAGCAATCTTCATGCTCGCCCGTTCTTCAACAGGACTTCTCCATGACCGTCTACTTTATCGGCGCCGGCCCCGGCGACCCGGAACTGATCACCGTCAAGGGCCAGCGGCTGATCCGCAGTTGCCCGGTGATCATCTACGCCGGCTCGCTGGTGCCCGCCGCCGTACTGGAAGGTCATCAGGCGCTCCAGGTGGTCAACAGCGCCGAACTGCACCTGGAGCAGATCATCGAGCTGATCAAGACAGCCCATGCCCAAAGCCAGGATGTGGCGCGGGTGCACTCCGGCGACCCCAGCCTGTATGGGGCGATTGGTGAACAAATCCGCCATTTGCGTGAGCTGGGCATCCCTTTCCAGATCATTCCAGGGGTCACGGCGGTCGCGGCGTGCGCAGCCTTGCTTGAAACCGAACTGACCCTGCCGGACATCGCTCAAAGCGTGATCCTGACCCGTTACGCCGATAAAACCAGCATGCCGACTGGTGAAGACTTCGACAGCCTGGCTCGTCACGGTACTACCATGGCGATTCACCTCGGGGTCAATCACTTGGAGAAGATCGTCGCCGAACTGCTGCCGCACTACGGCGCGGACTGTCCGATTGCTGTGGTGCACAGGGCGACCTGGCCGGATCAGGAGTGGGTGGTTGGCACCCTGTCAGATATTGCCGCCAAAGTGGCGGCCAAGGGGTTCCGGCGCACGGCGCTGATTGTGGTAGGCCGAGTGCTGGCCAGCGACAGTTTCAGTGAGTCGTCGCTGTACCGCGCTGGGCATGCCCACCTTTATCGACCCTGATTGTGTCGGGGGCTTGCCCTAATCCCTGTAGGAGCGAGCTTGCTCGCGAAAAACCCTAGGCGCCGAGTTTATTCAGGAAGCACGCGTTATCGTTGACGCTTTTCGCGAGCAAGCTCGCTCCTACAGAGGGCGTTAAGCAAGTAATGCAACTTGTTGAATTAAAAGCATAAAAAAACGGCGCTCACGGGGCGCCGTTTTTTATGCTCGCAGTGAACACCTTACTCAGTAGTAGGCGTTTTCTTTCTGCGTGTGGTCGGTCACGTCACGTACGCCCTTGAGCTCCGGGATGCGTTCGAGCAGGGTGCGCTCGATACCTTCGCGCAGGGTTACGTCCGCCTGGCCGCAGCCTTGACAGCCGCCGCCGAACTTCAGTACGGCAATACCGTCATCCACCACGTCGATCAGGCTCACCTGGCCGCCATGGCTGGCCAGCCCAGGGTTGATCTCGGTTTGCAGGTAGTAGTTGATGCGCTCATTCACCGGGCTGTCGGCATTGACGTTCGGCACCTTGGCGTTGGGCGCCTTGATGGTCAACTGGCCGCCCATACGGTCGGTGGCGTAGTCGACCACGGCGTCGTCCAGGAAGGCTTCGCTGAAGGCATCGATGTAGGCGGTGAAGCTCTTGAGCCCTAGGGCTGTGTCTTCAGGCTTCTCTTCGCCAGGCTTGCAGTAGGCAATGCAGGTCTCGGCGTATTGGGTGCCGGGCTGGGTGATAAAGACGCGGATGCCGATACCCGGGGTGTTCTGCTTGGACAGCAGGTCGGCCAGGTAATCGTGGGCGGCGTCGGTAATGGTTATGGCAGTCATGGAAACTCCTCACAGGCTTGCCCGCAGTTTACGCCAAATTATTACGCAGGTACAAAGCCCGAGTATTTTTGTCGGGAAAGACCTGAGCCTGCTGACCGAAGGCGCCGCTATACCGCCCCCTTTGTGCAAAAACCTGTGCCTACCTATATAGCCCCCGCGCAAAACCCGGTTCAATAGAGTGAGTCCTCTTCGACTACGGATTGTGAGGATTGAATGAATAACGCGTTGCAGGGTTTCTATTTCAAGAGCTTGCCGGAACAGCAAGCACATCTGGACCATCTGATTGATTTCGTGACCGCACAAAGTTCACTGACAGCATCCGCCGCCGAGGTTTACTACTTCCCGCCGCACAACAGCGAACTGCATCGCGAGTGCAAGGAAGCCTTTCGGGTCCTTGGAAAACTGGAAGCCGATGAAGACTTTCAGCGGTTCCTGCGGGAAAAGCTCGAACCGGATGACTCCATTCTGGGCCGGGACTTTCTTTACGACCTGCTCTCAACCATGCTCAGCAGCGCGCGCTCACCGATACCCGACCCCGCCGAGACATTCAGCATCGCCGATCACTCGGTGATCCTGCGCCATATGCCCACCTACTGGTACATCGACGCCGACGTATTACTGGATATCAACCGGCGTGTGGGTAACGGTCTCAAAAGCGACGGTTCGGTGCGGTTCGACCTGGCGCTCAAGTATTACTCGATCATCCCGGCACAGCCCAAAACCCGCGAGCAGTGGAACGCGGTGCTCGCTGGCTTGCAGGAACACCACACCCTGAAAAAACTCGGACACGAAGGCAACCTCAGCGATTTGCAGCACTTGCTGGATGCGCCTGCCGACCAGAAAATCAAGGAGGTTATCCGCCAGATCGAAACACAAACCCGTCAATCGCTGTTCCGTCATGTATTGCCCGAAACATTTACCGCCTCACAGCAGGATATGCTCACCACCACCCCCACCGTCTTGCTTGAGCAATTGCTCAATAGCCCCGATAACCTGGCGCTAGGCGAGCGGATCGCCAAGGCCTTGGACTGGTATGGCAGCCAACAGGGCGAAACCTGCCCCCAACCCGTACTAGTGAAATTGCTGTGGCGCGCGCTGTGGCTGACGATCATCCCCAACCCTGACTCGCCACTGGATAACGAATTGAAGTTATTCATCGTGCCGGGGGCGTCTTATAAGTCGATCCGCCAAAACTTGATCAGCCACTGTCACCACAATTTGTCCATCAGCGCTGACGCGGCACGATTGGCGGTGTGCGTCCTCAAGGCCAATGTTGCCAGCGAAGTCTGGGTGGCCGATATTCCCGATGACCTGCCCTACGCTGCCACCAATACCTGGGTCAACTTCAGAAGCGGTTTTCTGTTGGCCGAAGCCTGTGCACCCGGCTCATCGCGGCACATGAGCTTTGAGCAGTTGCTTAACCTGGCGGCGGAACATTTTCGCGTCAGTGAGGGCGACGTCAAACAGCAGGCGCTGGTCGCTGCCGCCAGGCTGGCCCCTACTGTCCAATGGGCACAAGCCAATGGCCTGATTGCCAGCCGAGCGTCGGGCCACTCCCGCGATGAGCTCACCCAGGCCGTCACCGCACTGGAGCAGCATGAATATGAGATGTTCAACGCGATTCAGAACCTCAAACTCAACCTGCCCAGCCGTTGGCGCTTTGCCTCGGACATGGAGTACGACAAAGCCTTTCGCGAAGCCCTTGAGGTGCCGAGAAACGCCTATAAGACCTTAATCCAATCACTGCTTGCGCACCTGGGCAGTGCGACCCTGGATGTGGATCAGGATGAGGTCACGGTGTACTCATTAAGAGAAGCACTGGACAAGGTACCCGTCGAATATGAGACCAAGAGCAAGGCCGATACGGTTCGTTACCGCACGGGTTTCATCCTGCGCATCGTCAAGCCCCGCCATTCCTTCCATGCCCTCTACGTCGAAGTGTTCCCCTTCGCCGGCCTGATTCGTCGGCGTCGCGATATCAAGACTCTGCCGCTGAACGGCAAAGTGGTAGAACTGCGCGACGCCATGAGCTGGGACAAATACCGGCTGGCCACCGAAGTGCCGTTTGATCGAGAAGCTTACCGCGAGAACAAGGCGCCCAGGCCAGGCAAAAAAGCTGAGTTGATCGTTGAACAGGTCGGCGAGACGCTGCCTGGCATCGACACTGGGCCGCGCATCCAATCGTTCGCGCCCAACACGCTGTATGCGCCGCGCAGTGAAGCCCTGGCGAGCATGATTGCCCGCGAACTGTTTTTCTGCGATGAACAAGCCCTCCTGGCAAAAACCCGTAAAGACACGCGGGAAGTGGACATCCCCGCTGAGGTACTCGAAGACTTGGCGTTCTGGGGCAAGATTTTTATCCCGCTTTGGGGCGGTATCGACGACATCGCTTCCGGCGATCCCCAGCGCATCAAATCAGGCGTCGCCAGCCTGTTCATTGACATAGTAGCTTTCGCGTTGCCGGTGGGGCGGTATGTGGCCGGCTCTACTCGCCTACTCATCCAGGCAGGCAAGACCGGGCTGCGCCTGGCGTTGCCTAAACTGGCGAAACTGACCGGCAAACTGGTCATTGCCACACTCCAGGAACTCAATCCCCTGGCCGCCCTGCCCAGCCTGCTCAGGCTCGCGCGCTTTGGTTTGCTCAAGCTGGGCCATAAATTGATGCGCCAGGCAAAACGGGGTATTGCCCAACTGCGCGATGGGACGATCGCCGCGAGGCACATACGCTCGGTTGACCCTGACAGCTGGAAACCGCTGCAGGCGGGCGATCAGCTGTTTACCGTGGACGGCCTGGCCAATGTCCCGATGCGCAACGTCGGCAGCCTCGACGCGCCGGATTATCGCTTGATCGATGCCGCCACCAATAAAGCCTTCGGGCCGCGCTTCAGAGAGCCGATCACGGTCATCAGCAACAGCAGCCCGTTGATCCGTCAGTACGCGGTTGACCCTGAGTTGATCAGAGGCCTCAAGCCCGACGCGCGCGGTATCTTCTCCCGAGCGGACTACAACCAGAAGTTCATCTGTAATGTCGATGACAAGGGCAAAATCGCGGTGTACCAGGTCCGCGACAACTCCTATGGGTTCATTCAGGAGGCCGCCGCGGGCGCCGACAACAGCTTTTCTATCGTACTGGTCAATCCAAAGACCAACCGCGATTTGTCGATCACGCTGTCGTCGGTGGAACCCGGTCATTGGTATTCAGGCTCGATCAAGCTCACGGGCGGCGCGCCGAATGCGCCAAGCGTGGTAACGCCCTCAGTGTTGTTGAAATGGACCGAGGCCAGTGAAGACGCCCTGAAAAAAACCATGGACAACTTCGTCAGCACTTACAACCTGGACCCCAGCGCCTTTCGGCAGTTCGTCAACAGCCGCAACACCCTGACACCCAGGGGGCGAAAAATGCTGGACCGCGCGGGAACCGCCCGCACCAGCGTCACTTACGAGCATATGGAGCACTGGAGCAAGGCGTCCCAGCGCGAGCGCAACAGCCTCACCCTTGAGGGCTTCGCCGCTGACCATAATCTTGACCCGGTGGCCTTTGCCGAACATGTAAACCTGGATGGCACCTATAGAGCAGCAGGCAAAGTACTCGCCAAATACGCCAGGGGTGAACAATTCGCCGACCTGCAACCCGAGCACCTGCAAGCGTGGAACAAGCACTACAACGCCACCAATTCAAGGGTGTCCATGCACGCATTTGTCGAGCAGAACAACCTCAATCCGGTTATCTGGAGCGACTACGTCAATGACAACGGCAGCATGACCCGCGCCGGTAGAGAACGGTGGCTGTTCGGACAGAGAAGCCCACTGGACGAGCCCGTGGCCAGGAAGCGGCCTGCGCCGCCCACGGCAGGCAGTTCAAAACGTCCACGCCTGGAGCAAGACGCTACACCCACACGGCGCCGATCCACGTCAATCACGGCCTCCTTTGATCACAAAATCAACAATAACGCGCCGATTCTGCAGGATCCGAAAGACGTCAGACGCAGCTTGACCCTGGAACTCGAAGGCCCGCTGCACACCATCGAGATTACCGACGCCAACCATTTTTTTGACGAGTTCACCGGCCCGCAGCATGTCGAAGTCAAGGAGGCTGCAACCAAAAGTATTCGCGAATGGATCTCCAAGGAGGGCAGCCACCATCGCCGGCTCGATCGACTGCTGGAGGTCAAGAAACTGGCCGAAGGCCCGGAGCGAGGCCTTTCGGTGGTGGCCCGAACCGATATAAAGCGCTTCGATGTCATTGGGCCGTACACTGGCAAGTTGCACCTGGATCAAGCCTCGATCAATACCGAGATACTGGAAAAAGGTGATGCGGCCGTCGGTACTTATCTGTTCCAGACCAACACTCACGGCGCAACCATCAGTGGTCATGGCAACAGCAATACGCTGAGCCTGATCAATGCGGTCAAGGTACCAGGCCTGCCCGATGTGGGCATCGAAAATGTCGGTGCCTTGTACGTCGGCAAATACATGGTATTTATAGTCGCCTGGCAAGATATTCCTGCCGGGACCGAGTTGCTGATGGACTATGGAAAAACCTACTGGAAGTACATCAGGCCTTGAGTCCAACAGCGCCAGTGCTAATGCTGTTGCCTGCAAAAAGGTACCGACTCATCAAGGCCAAACCAGTGTTTGAGCTTGCGATGGGTGCCCTTCTCCAACCAGTGGTAGCTGGCCAATGAGCCCAGCGCGATGGAAACGACGCACACCGGCACTAGCGTGTAGGGGTCTATTCCCCTGTGCTCAATGGCCCAACGTCCAACGCACAGCACCAGCACGTGGAGCAGATACACCGAGTAGGAGCAGTCCCCCAGCAGCTTGATAAAGCGCGAATCATGGAAATAAGGCTCCAGCGCCACGCAACTGATGACCAACACGGCGCTGGGCAGCCCCCATTCCACTGCTCGGGGCACATCCGCGCCGTGGTAGATCGCCGCCAATGCCGCGACGACACCCAGCAACGCCAGCCAGGGCCTGGCCCGGCACAGGCCCCGGCGGTACAGCATGCCGATGGCCACACCCATGAGAAACTCCAGCACAATGTCATTACGGTAAAACCCGTCGGCCAAATCGGGGCCAATGACGTAACACACCAGGTACAACAACCCGGCCACTACCCACAGCCGATAGGCTTCACGCACTAACAAGGCAGCCGCAAACAGGCAGTAGAACAGCATCTCGAAATTCAGCGTCCAGCCGACATCCAGCAGTGGATAGACGCCATAGCCCGCCGGGTTTTGCGCGGGGATAAAAAGCATCGACAGAAGTACATGGCTCAGTTCGAGCTGAACGTCTGGAAACATCGAGGGCATGGCCATCACCAGGACGGCCAGGAGCAAGGTATAGAACCAGTATGCCGGAGCAATCCTGGCCACGCGCATCAGCATGAAACGCCAAGGTGTCAGTGCTTTATCGGCGCTCGCCAGGAAAATCACCAAGCCGCTGATCACGAAGAACACATCCACGCCAGCGCCGCCCTTTTCAACTAACAAGTCCTCGAACGCGTTGTGGGCCTCAAAGTTGAAAAACAGCTGCATGACGTGGTGCCCCACCACCAGCCATGCCGCCAACGCGCGCAGCAACTGCACTGAAATCAACATCGGCATCCCCTTTCCAGTCCGTAGGTAGATATCCGACTGCTTCAGCCCCCGCGTGGAGAAATGACCGGATCAATAGCTGTAGTTATAGGTTCTCATAGCGGTTCATGTCCAACACGCCCTCTTCCACCGGCGTGGTTTCGTGGATGTACTGCGACAAGTCGTGAAAGTACTGCCAGAACAGCGGGTGACTGCGACGCACACCCCAGCGGTCGACGATTTTCTCGAAGCGCTTGGCGTCCTTGGCCTGCTCCATCTGCGCGACAAACTCAGGCACTTGCCGGGCGGGAATATTTAATATGAAGTTCGGATAGCTGCTGAGCACGCCAGGGTAAATGGTCACCGTGTCCAGGCCCGGCTGATAGCGATACGCCTCACCTAATAGAAACGCCACGTTACTGTGGGCACGGTTGCGCAGCAGGCTGTAGACCTCGCGCTTGCCGCTGGCGGTTTCGATGCGCAGCATCGTGGCTTCGGGCAATTGCTCGATCACCTTGAGCCCCGCCGCCGGGCGCGAGGTAAGGCGGCTCAGGGCTTGCTCGGCATCCTGCAAGGCCGGGTCGATGCCGTCGCGGGAGCAGAACGCGCCGCTGCAGCGGTTGATCGGGTCGGGGCTGGCGTTCAAATGGCCGTAGCGGGTCAGCAACTGGTTGGCGAAGTCACGCTTGGGGTCTTTCTCGCTCAGGTGCAAACCACTGGCCTTGTCATCGTCAATCGCCTCGTAGTCCAGCCACAACTTGAGCTTGCCGCTGTTCTGGTACCAGTCGTCCAGGAAGTCTTCGCGGGTATCCGCTGGCATCAAGCGCAGGAAGTTCTGCTCGGCGCCGTTGCGGATCAGGTCGAAATACAGGCGGGTCTGGGCCTGGTGCGAGACGTTGCCGAACACATCGAAATTCACCGCCAACTGGTAATAGGTGCGCTCCAGCAGTGGGTAGTCGAACAACCACATCGTCTGCGGGACCTCGCCAATCAGGCCCTTGGTCACCGAGGCGCTGTCGAAATGGCGGAAAATGCTCAGCAAGGCGTTGTCATTGCCCGCCCACAAGGTCGACCAGCTCGGTGCCGGCAGGTCTGCATAGTTGTCACGGCGCAGGGCTTCGTACTGGTTGCGCTTGTCGCGATAGGCCAGCCACAGGCTCAGCACACTGCCGACGTCGTCATTCTGCCCAGGCATGGCCAGCAACGGCGTGGCCTGGCCGCGATAACGCGCATCGGTGATGTACAGGTCGTGGTCGGGGTCCTGGAACAGCGTCCAGAAGTTATCGCGGATCACATCCGTGGCGATCTGCCCACGGCACACCGGCCCACGAATGAAGGTGCGCACGAAGTACTCGGCGTTATCGAGCATGAATTGGTAACGCGCTTTGGCCGGGATCGCTTCGAATGTCGCGAACGGGTTGGCGCGGCTACCGGGGCCGTAGCCTGGCAAGGCCGTGACTTGCCAGTTGCCGGCGTAGAACAGCGCCTTGATCCGCGCCATCTTCGCCGCGCTGAAGGGGTAAGTGATGTGGGTTTTATGCACGATCACACCCTGCACCGGCCACAGGCGGTAATACACCTGGGTGCCTGGGTCGTCGTTGGGGCGGCGCGTGGCAATCAGGTCAATCGGCTGGCCACTGGGCGTGCGCGAACGCACCCACTGGAAGTAATGCCCCGGCTCGCCGTTCTCGAAATAGATATGCGCCAGGAACAAATGCTCGAACAGCCAGCGCGCCACCAGGCTTTCCCGGGCGCCCGGCTGGTTGAACAGGTTTTCCCACTGCTGTACTTGCAACGCTTCCCTGGCGCTCGGTGCCAGGCCTTGTTCGTCAATCGGCGCGCCGGAGGCCAGCCAGCGTTGCAGGGTCTGGTATTGCTGGTCGGTCAGGCCGGTGACGGCCAGCGGCATGCCTTCCTTGGGGTGAGCGCCGGCATAGGCAGTGAACTCGCCGGGCGTCGCGCACATATTGTCGCGGTTGAGCCCCAGCACAATGTTCTCGGGCAGCTTGGCATTGGGCGCCAGCGGCGCGTTGTGCCCCAGCTCCAGCATGCGCGCCATCAGCGCAGCCTGGCTGCCCTGGGCGTCCAGCACCGAATAGAAGCCCTTCTGCTGCCACGCCTGTTTGCCGAAGGCGTCATAAAACAAACGGGTGGTGGGCGTGGCCTGGCTGCGCTCGCCGTCATACACCGGCATTTTGCTTGCACCCCGTGCTGCGCCCTCGGCGCTGCCCAGGTTGAGCTGGCACGCGGAGTCATAGCAGGCATGGCAGGCTACGCACTTTTGCGTAAAGATCGGTTGGATGTCGCGGGTGTAGGAAATCGCCGAAGCGGGACCTTCCGCCTGAGCGCTGCTGGCAATCAAGGCCAGGGCGGCGCTGACGATTAAACGAAGTGACATGTATCCGGTCCCGATTCAAGGCGTGCGGTGTTTGAAGTGGCGTGATTCTACCGGGCCATGCACCCCAGCAACATGAGCGATATTCATGCAAAAGCTCTACATGCTCCAAAAGCCCGCAGGTTTGTTATGATTCACGCCCTCCGAAATGCCTGACCAGAGTAGTCCCATGTCCGACCGAAGCGTTCGTCTGCAAGCCCTTCACCACGCCCTCAAGGAACGTATCCTGATCCTGGACGGTGGCATGGGCACGATGATCCAGAGCTATAAGCTCGAGGAGCAGGACTACCGTGGCAAACGCTTCGCCGATTGGCCGAGCGACGTCAAGGGCAACAACGACCTGTTGGTGCTCACCCGCCCCGACGTGATTGGCGGCATCGAGAAGGCGTACCTGGACGCTGGCGCCGACATTCTGGAAACCAACACCTTCAACGCCACGCGCATCTCCATGGCCGACTACGGCATGGAAGAGCTGGCCTATGAACTGAACGTGGAAGGCGCGCGCCTGGCGCGCAAAGTCGCCGACGCCAAGACCCACGAAAACCCGGCCAAGCCGCGCTTCGTGGCCGGCGTGCTGGGCCCGACCAGCCGCACCTGTTCGCTGTCGCCCGACGTGAACAACCCCGGCTACCGCAACGTGACCTTCGATGAATTGGTGGAAAACTACACCGAGGCCACCCAGGGCCTGATCGAAGGCGGCGCCGACCTGATCCTGATCGAAACCATCTTCGACACCCTCAACGCCAAGGCCGCGATCTTCGCCGTGCAAGGCGTGTTCGAAGCCCTCGGTATCGAGCTGCCGATCATGATTTCCGGCACCATCACCGACGCCTCCGGCCGTACCCTGTCGGGCCAGACCACCGAAGCATTCTGGAACTCCGTGGCCCACGCCAAGCCGATCTCGGTGGGCTTGAACTGCGCCTTGGGCGCCAGCGAACTGCGCCCCTACCTGGAAGAGTTGTCGAACAAGGCCAACACCCATGTGTCGGCGCACCCCAACGCGGGCCTGCCCAACGAATTCGGCGAGTACGACGAACTGCCGTCAGAAACCGCCAAGGTCATCGAAGAGTTTGCCCAAAGCGGCTTCCTGAACATCGTCGGCGGTTGCTGCGGCACCACGCCTGGGCATATCGAAGCCATCGCCAAGGCCGTGGCCGGTTATGCGCCACGCCCGATCCCGGACATTCCCAAGGCCTGCCGCCTGTCGGGCCTGGAGCCGTTCACCATCGACCGCAATTCGTTGTTCGTCAACGTCGGCGAGCGCACCAACATTACCGGCTCGGCCAAGTTCGCAAGGCTGATCCGTGAAGACAACTACACCGAAGCCCTGGAAGTCGCCCTGCAGCAGGTGGAAGCCGGCGCCCAGGTGATCGACATCAACATGGACGAAGGCATGCTGGATTCGAAGAAGGCCATGGTGACCTTCCTCAATCTGATCGCCGGCGAGCCAGACATCTCCCGCGTACCGATCATGATCGACTCCTCCAAGTGGGAAGTGATCGAAGCGGGCCTCAAGTGCATCCAGGGCAAGGGCATCGTCAACTCCATCAGCATGAAGGAAGGCGTGGAGCAGTTCATTCATCATGCCAAGCTGTGCAAGCGCTACGGCGCGGCGGTGGTGGTGATGGCCTTCGACGAAGCCGGCCAGGCCGACACCGAAGCGCGCAAGAAAGAAATCTGCAAACGCTCTTACGACATCCTCGTTAACGAAGTCGGCTTCCCACCGGAAGACATCATCTTCGACCCGAACATCTTCGCGGTCGCCACCGGTATCGAAGAGCACAACAACTACGCCGTCGACTTCATCAACGCCTGTGCCTATATCCGTGACGAACTGCCCTACGCGCTGACCTCCGGTGGCGTGTCCAACGTGTCGTTCTCGTTCCGTGGCAACAACCCGGTGCGCGAAGCCATCCACTCGGTGTTCCTGCTGCATGCGATTCGCGCGGGCCTGACCATGGGCATCGTCAACGCCGGCCAGTTGGAGATCTACGACCAGATCCCGGCCGAGCTGCGTGACGCCGTCGAAGACGTGGTGCTCAACCGTACGCCGGACGGCACCGACGCCCTGCTGGCGATTGCCGACAAGTACAAGGGCGACGGTAGCGTCAAGGAAGCCGAAACCGAGGAATGGCGTGGCTGGGAGGTCAACAAGCGCCTGGAACATGCGTTGGTCAAGGGCATCACCACGCACATTGTCGAGGACACCGAAGAATCGCGCCTGTCGTTCGCGCGCCCTATCGAAGTGATCGAAGGCCCGCTGATGTCGGGCATGAACATCGTCGGCGACCTGTTTGGCGCCGGTAAGATGTTCCTGCCCCAGGTGGTGAAATCCGCCCGCGTAATGAAGCAGGCGGTGGCGCACTTGATCCCGTTCATCGAGCTGGAAAAAGGCGACAAGCCCGAAGCCAAGGGCAAGATCCTGATGGCCACGGTCAAGGGCGACGTGCATGACATCGGCAAGAACATCGTTGGCGTGGTGCTGGGTTGCAACGGCTATGACATCGTCGATCTGGGCGTGATGGTGCCGGCGGAAAAAATCCTGCAAGTGGCCAAGGAGCAAAAGTGCGACATCATTGGCCTGTCCGGCCTGATCACGCCGTCCCTGGACGAAATGGTGCACGTGGCCCGCGAGATGCAGCGCCAGGACTTCCACCTGCCGCTGATGATCGGCGGCGCCACCACCTCCAAGGCGCACACGGCGGTGAAGATCGAGCCCAAGTACAGCAATGACGCGGTGATCTACGTCACCGACGCCTCCCGCGCCGTGGGCGTGGCCACGCAGTTGCTGTCCAAGGAACTGAAGGCCGGTTTCGTCGAGAAAACCCGCTTGGAATACATCGACGTACGTGAGCGCACCTCCAACCGCAGCGCGCGTACCGAGCGCCTGAGCTACGCGGCCGCCATCGCCAAGAAGCCGCAGTTTGACTGGAGCGGCTACACGCCGGTGGTGCCGACCTTTACCGGCGCCAAGGTGCTGGACAATATCGACCTCAACGTGCTGGCCGAGTACATCGACTGGACACCGTTCTTTATCTCCTGGGACCTGGCCGGCAAATTCCCGCGCATCCTCACCGACGAAGTGGTGGGTGAAGCCGCCACCGCGCTGTACGAAGACGCCCGGGCGATGCTCAAGAAGCTGATCGACGAAAAACTCATCAGCGCCCGCGCCGTGTTCGGTTTCTGGCCAACCAACCAGGTGCAGGACGATGACCTGGAAGTCTACGGCGACGACGGCCAGCCGATTGCCCGGTTGCATCACCTGCGCCAGCAGATCATCAAGACCGACGGCAAGCCGAACTTCTCCCTGGCTGACTTCGTCGCGCCTAAAGACAGCGGCGTGACCGACTACATCGGTGGCTTTATCACCACCGCCGGCATCGGCGCCGAAGAAGTCGCCAAGGCCTACCAGGACGCGGGCGACGACTACAACTCGATCATGGTCAAGGCCCTGGCCGACCGCCTGGCCGAAGCCTGCGCCGAATGGCTGCACCAGCAAGTACGTAAAGAACACTGGGGCTACGCCAAGGACGAGCAACTGGACAACGAGGCGCTGATCAAAGAGCAATACAGCGGCATCCGCCCTGCCCCCGGCTACCCCGCGTGCCCGGACCATACCGAGAAAGCCCAGTTGTTCCAGTTGCTCGACCCCGAGGCCCGCGAAATGCACGCAGGCCGCAGTGGTGTGTTCCTTACCGAGCACTACGCGATGTTCCCGGCGGCGGCGGTCAGTGGCTGGTACTTTGCCCACCCGCAGGCGCAATACTTCGCCGTGGGCAAGGTCGACAAGGACCAGGTTGCCAGCTACACCGCACGCAAAGACCAGGACCTGGCCGTGACCGAACGCTGGCTGGCGCCGAACCTGGGCTATGACAGCTGAGGTCGACCCCAGGCCTTGCGTGCCCACTCACGGGCGCCTGGAAGGGCCCGGCTGAGGTGACGACGGTGCGGGCGCAACAGGCCCCATGCTCGACAACCGTTGCAACTCGGCCCGGGACAGCTCCATGCGCTTCTGGGTCCGGGCAACCCCCCGCTCGACCTCCAACTGGCCAATGGCTTGGTTATAGCGCGCCATACTCTCGGCATCGCCTCGATCGCTGTGCGCGTCCTCCAAGGCTTCATAGCGGCTTGCCAGGTCGTGTTCGAGTGCAACGAACTGCTCGGAATAACGCGCCTCCAAGTAACGTAGCCAGTAGTCACGCTGGATAAGGCTTTCGATAAACTCATCGGTGCGTTCGGCAGCAACGATTTGCGCTCGGACCTGCGCCTGGAGCTCAGTACTGATCGGCCTGGCGAACGCTATGTAGGTCGGTTGCCCAGGCAACTCCAGGCCGTCGGGCCAGCCGCGTGTCAAGCCGATTCGATAACTCAAGCGCACCTCAGCCCGGTCCTGGCCAACGGCTGCGGCTTCTGCTGCCTGATCGACGCTGCTCAACCGAAACAACTGCCGCGACAGGTCCAGCAACGCCCGCCCTCGAAGGTCGACCTGTTGTTGCGGAACATCGCGCAAGGCGCGGTATTCGTACACCCGTACTTCCATTTCGCTGAATGTCAGGATCCGACCGTCAATACAGGTTCCGTGGGTTTCAGCTTCGATGAACAGTGTGCCGCGCAATTCGGCATTTTCCACAGCCCCTGCGATAACCCCCCATACCCGCTGAATGAGGCTTGGACGGTTGAAGTCGTATTCCGAGGTCAGGCGCAACAGCGAAATCAGCTGAAAAAACCGCTCATGCCCTTGGGCCTGCGCCAGCTGGTTCCACTGCACGGTTCTTTGTGCCACCAACGCCTCAGGGATAGTGGCCAGCCAAGGTTCCAGTGCCGAGAGTGCGACATCGTGCTGAGGAGCGGCAACGTTCTCCGAGGGTAGATAGGCGGCACCTGGATCGCTGTCATCGTCATCACCATCGGAATCCGAGCCCGAGTCCGAGTCCGAATCAGTGCCCGTGTCATTGTCTGCCCCGTATCGTCGGAGGGCGCGGTCAAGTGCTTCTCGCGAAAAGCCCATTACCTCGTCCTGCCCTCGGGCACGGGCGTAATCGCGCATCTGCTCAAGCGCATCACGCGTCAAGCCATGGTTATCGGCCAGGTCCGTGCCCGACACCAGCGAGTCATGCGCACCACCGAGCAGACTCTGCGCAAAGGACTCCAGCACGTTACCGCTCAAGTTCAACGTAGTCAGATGCCGCGCCTGCAGTGCACCTTCAGGCCAGCGGTCAATACTGTTGTAGCTCAGGTCCAGGGTCTCCAGGCGGCTGAAGTCTCGAACATCGAAGGCCTGCAGGTTATTGTGGCTCAGGTCCAGCCAGCGCAAATGCTCACGCCTGAGTGGAGCCGGCAGTAATGGAGCCTGCGTAAACCCATTGGCCGTCAGCTCCAGCCGTTCAAGCTGCGCCATGCGTGAAACCGCTTCAGGCAGCTGCGCCAGCTGGTTGCCACTGAGTATCAAGTGCTTGGACTGCGCGAATGCGCCCAAGAACCCGTTGCTGCCTTGGGCGGTCAGTTTGACCCCGGTCAAATCGAGCGTGCGTATATGGGCAAAGTCCACCTTGAGGTCAGGTAGATCGCCGGTATGCAGCCCCTTGAGGCTTAACGCCTCGAATGGGCTCCCCGTCCGTCCTCCCGGCACGGCTTGCTGCCAGGACGAGTGAATGCTCTCTGCCGCTTGTTGCCGGGTCTGAGCGATGATGCCGCCCTCGGCAGTCCGTATTTCCCGGATAAACAACCAGCCATTCAACGTTCGCGTCAGCGCTGTAAAGGTTTGCTGCCATTGACTGATCTGCACATCGATTTGCGTATCGTCCATTCCTGATTGGCGCAGTTGCTTAATCCTTGCCAACGCTTGCTCTTCGTTCAGGAGCGAGTCCAGACGCTGCACGCGCGCAGCAAATCCGCCCGCGCCGTCAAGATCTGCGGCCGTATCAAGCAGCGGCAGTAAATACTGCGATAAGGAAGCGGCCGTCTCCGTCGGCGGAAATACCAAGGGTTCCTGCACCAGGGCAAAACGTCTCAACGCGCCGTCAGGCAACCCCTTTTCCTGTTCGATCCGTCTACGCGCGGCGCTCACTGCAGCCTCGCCTTCGGTACTCAACGGGTTGCCGGCAAATTCCGTGCGCATGAGCATATCCGGGTGGCTGAGGGCCGAAGGTGCCACGCTCGTCAACGCGTTGTCGCGTACATCCAAGAGGGATAATCGCGCAAGGTTTTCCGCACCGGTTGGCCATGCCTGCAACATCGTTTCGCGTAAGTTCACAGCAGTCAGTTGCTTCATTGCGCTAACGTTCAGGTTACCCAGGCGGTTGTTCTGCAGGTTCAGCACTTGCAGGTTTTTCATGCCATCGAACTGCGCCTGCACCGCGGGGGTCACTACGATGTGGTTGTCGGACAGGTTCAGGTGGGTCAAGGACGACAGGGTGTCGACGGCGATCGGCACTTGGGTGAGGTGACTGAAACGCACCTCAAGGTGCTGCACACCGCCGAACGCCTGGACGAAGCCTTTGACCTGATCGGCAGGAACCTCGTCCAGCCAGCTCATCTTCAAGGTTTTCACATGGGAAAAGGTGCCGGCGGGCAACACCGGCAATTCTGTTACCTTCTCGCTGCTCATCTCAACGGCCGTGCCAAGGTCGAACGCCGGCAGTTCGAATACGGTATGGTCACTCGTATCGAACCGCAGCCCGGCGTCCTGATCGAGCTTCACCCCGTAGCGATCGCACACGGCCTTGCTCCAGTTTTTCTCAAGGGCGCTCAGGAGACTGGCGTTATACCCTGCCGCCCAGCGCTCTATCCGGAACGTGTACCGGATCTCCGGGAGGTTCGACGGCCGGTAGAACTGTTTGAAAATGCCAAGGCGCTCTTCGCGCAGTGCTTGGACCGCGTTCATCCGCGTTTGCGGGGTCTTCCACGTACTCATGACCGCATCGGTCATGCGCGCGCCGAGAGATGCGTTGCCCAGCAACTGCGCCAATTCTCCACGGGCGAACTCCCTGACCATTTCGTCCAGGTTGGCCAAATGTGTACTAAAGTGCCCGGCGTAGTTCTTGACATGTTCGTAGGCAGGCTTGAACGCTTCATAGCTGAGCTTCGACCAATCCAGCGACAGCCCGCTCCATAGCCTCTCGTACCCGGTAAAAAGCTCATCGGACAGTTTGAATACCTTGGTTTGGGCCAGATCCAAGCGTTCCAGCTGAGCCAGTTTCTGTACATAGTCAGGCCATTGCAACGAGACATTCGGCGCGACGATTTTCAACCTTTTCAGTTGTTTCAGAGGCGCCAGGTCCAGGCTGTCGAGGCGCGCTCCCTGATAGCCGAAGTAGCCGATTTCCAGCTGTTCAAGCCTCGTCATTGCGGCCAGCCTGGACGGCAGTTGCGTCGCCAATTCAGACACCCTGAAGGTCAGCGTCAACTGTTTGAGCCCTTCCTGGCGGACCAACGATGACGGCACATTGGTCAGCAACGGGCGCACCACCGGCCCTGCGCGCAGGTTCTGGGTGGACTCTATCGACAAGCTTTCAAGCTTGGGAAAATACGCCAGAAACTCATCGATGTTGCCATCGTGCAGGGCCGCCCCGCTGATTGACAGATCACGTACATGTGAAAAGTTCGCCGTCAAGGGCGGCAAGGGGTTATCGAGGTTCAACCTCAAGACATCAGCGTCGGGTTCTTTACCGGCCAGCACCGCACGCCGCCAACTGCGCTTGAGCGTTTGTGCAACCATCAAATTGTAGTGGCGCTCAATCGCAGATGAGCGCTCGACCCATTGATCAAGTGCGAGGTACAGGTTCCTGCGCTCTTCAAACAACGCTTTCAATTTGGCGGCAATCGCACGGACATCGTTACCCGCCTGCCTCAACTCAAGGATAAAGCCGTCGACCTGTGTGTCAGTCAAATCCGGGTAGATCTTGCGCACCTCGCGGATAATCGCCTGCCGCGGGTTCGGCGCACGCCCGCTGGCGTAATACCCCTTGAGTACGCCGTTCACTCGCACCGGCGGCTTGAACAGCCGCGCCTTGGGCTCCAGCCACGCAACGGCCTGCAGGCGATAGCCGTCGGCCTGCTCGATGATTTTCGCCTGCAGTGCGGTCTGCTGGCTCGCCTGCGGTACCCCCAGACTCTGGCGCGCATCGTCGGGCAAGGCATGCATCAACGAGGCGAAAAAGTTATCGCCGTTCCTGGGCAGGCTATTGAGCGCTTCACCGCGCTCATCGAACGCCTGGTAGCTGGGCCCGTGTTTGACCAGGTATTTTTTCTCACTCGCGGTCTCTGGGCCAATACTGTCGAGCAGTGCGCCGTCGACACGGCTGTCACGCACCTCCAGGCGTAGAGTCGGCGGCCAGCCCGGTAATGTCTCCAGGGTATGCAGCGCCAACCGGCGACTGTCCGCCGTGGCGATGACCTCACGACGCAGCCCGGCATAAGCGCGTACCAAACGCCCTTGCCGGGCGTACCAGCGTGCCTCTTCCAACATGTTCAAAGGCACACGGGGCGCGCTGTCGAACGATGCCAGCTCATCGGCACGGGCGTGTTCGAGCACGGCCTGCGCCGCCGACTCACTGAGGCCCGGGCAGTTGCGCTGCAACCTTCGGATGCGCGGGGCCACCGCTTCGGTGCCGGCGTAGATACTGTCAAAAATCGCCGGTTTGCGCTGGCGGGCATAGTCGGCAAGCTGCTTGTTGAACTCCAGCTTGCGCGACTCGCGTACCCGCGCAGCCTCGGCGCCAAGCAGTTGTACACGCTCGGACTCATCCAATGCACTCAAAATGCGCTCGGCCAACTCGCCGCCAAGCAAATGCTGGCGGCTCACCTTGATGGGCGCGCCCGCCCGTCCCCGCCCAACCCCATATCGGACCGATTTGCCTGTCAACGTCGGGCCGTCGAACACCTCCAGCACCCGGCCCCGGGGCCATCTGGGCATTTCCACAATCAACGGCAGTGCATACAGGTACAGCGCATCAATCGGTTTGGCCCCCTCCAGTTGTTCGATCACCTCGGCGGCGGCGGTATCGGCCTTGAACAAGCGCATCGCCTCCAACAGCTCGGGAGGCGCGGCCGAGTGCTCAACGTGCATCTTGCGCAAGGTGTTGTCGCTGACACCGCTGACATCCGCCAGTTTGAGCAACGCCGGGTCGGTGAAGTCTTCGGTGGCATGGCCAATACGCCGTAACAGCGTCAGACGATCCCATTCCAGCGGTCGCTCCAAGGTGTGCTGCCAGGCACCGCGGCCGTTGTGCTCGAGTATTGGCTGGTAAGCCTGGGGATCGGTCGGGTGCTTGATCCGCCATTTGTGCAGCGACGTGTCAAAAGACTGCTCAAAGACCTGGGCCCCCAAGCGAATATAGGTCTTGCCCCCTTTCACATATTGCCCCAAGGCATTAGGGCTCAGGCCAGGCTCCAACGTCACCGGGCTGGCGTAGCGCTCCAGGCTGGCCCTCCACAGCCGGGTTCGGCCATCGGGCAAGGTCACTTGATCCAGCACTTCAATCACAGGCGGCGCCTTGGCCGCCCGCCAGCGGCTGACTCCTGCGCCAACGCCGGCCATCACCGCGATCTGCGCGAGGTTCTCGGCGACGTCGATCAGGTGTGCCTTGGCCGCTTGCAAGTCACCCTCACCCCACTCAACCGCGCCTTCGAGGGTCTCGTAGAGCAACTGCCCAGCCATCACCCCCATCATCACCTCCCCCAGCACCGGTACAAACATCGAGGCCAGGTTCAGCCCCAGCATGCCGACCTCCAGCAGGTGCGCGAGCTTGGCGTCGCGCGCCTTGGCATCCACATCAGCAGCGGGCACCGCGTGGGCGCGGGCGTCGGCGATCAACTGCTCGCGGTGTTGCTCGTAAAAGTACTTCCAGGGGTCGATGTTCGCCGCCCAGATGCCCTTGCCAGCCCGGGTGCGTGTGGAAGGCGAAAGATACGGGTCGTTGTTGGGTTCCAGTTTGGCTGGCTTCTCGGGCGGCAACTCCTTGATACCGGTGATGAAGTGTGGGGTGGTGAAGTCCAGGAGCTTTTTCCAGGGCGAGCGCCAGATGTCGGTGGGCGAATCGGCAGTTTTCCGGGTGAACTGACTGAAGTAATACGCGCGTTTTTCATAGGGCACGAACCGGCTGAAGAACGCCTGGTACGGCGTTGGTGTAGCGTCAGAGGGGTTGGCGGGATCGCGCTCGGTGAACAGACGCTTGAACTCCACTTCCATTTGCGCCCAGGTGTAGCGCTTGAGCGGGTGCACCGGGTCCTGGGGAATGTAGATGATCAGCTCATTGGGGTAGGTGTATTTTTTACAGATCAAGAACACCATGCAGCCGGTCATTCTGAGCTTCATCAGGCCCAGGGTCCTGAACCACACGGGTTTTTCGCCCATCCACGGGTGAATTTCACCCTCGATCACCGACAGGATCATGCGCTGGTCGGCGGGCTGGATATCCCCGGTCAACACGGCCTGCTCGGCGGCGGCCTTCAAGGCGGCCTTCTGGCTGGCGATAAAATGCGCGCGCAAGGTCGCTTGCGCCAGCCCCTCCTCAGGGTAAAAAAACGTCTGCAGATAAGCTTGGTACTTGGCGCCGATATCCAGGCGACGGCACAGGCTCAGGAACTGGCTGACCTTGAGGTTGACCGTGACGGAATGGTAGGTGCCGGGGGTGTCGGTCGCTTCCACGAACCCCGAAGTCCTGTGGTAAGCCCCTTCCTTGCACTCATCGGCCTCGAAGTTGTGCAGGGCCGCATCCAGCATCGACAGCTTCAGGAACTGGAAGTCCGAGATCTCCGTCTGGAGAACCCCAATCGCCAGTGGCCGGCGCAGGCATAGCAAGGTGTTATCGACGTCGACCTCTACGTGGTACTGATCCTTCAGGGCCTTGAGCAACAAGGGCCTGGCGAAGTCGTTGACGTCCTGGAAGCTGGCCATGGTTTTGTCCAGCTGCGTCTGTGCGCTGAAGCTTTCCAGAAAGCTGGCCACCACCGCCTCGCGTTGCGCAGGTGAGGCTTTCTCGAGCCAGGTGGGCGGCGATGTGGTGGCGTCCTTGAGCGCTTGCCTGCGCGCAGGCAGGGCATCGATCAGCCACCGAGGGCTGGCGTGTTCGAGGAAATCGCCATGCAGGCTCTGCGTCGCTGCAGGCGAAGAAGATTGGGTTGCATCAGCCATCGTGTCACTCCTTTGAAATGGAGTGTCAGCACATCACGCGGGCCGTCACCTCAAGAGGTGCATATGTCGCGCGCGCGGGGTCACGCAGTAGCGGCGGTATCCCTATACCGTCCGCAACGTGACGGAATTGGATTTGCTATCGCTGGTCGGCCCGTAGAGCCGCCCCCCTTGAATCAATACAGACAAAGGACTTCGCATGCCCAACCCAACCCCCTCGCCCTTCACAGCCCTTGAGCAACTGCCCGCCCAGGCGGTCCATGCCCGTTTCGCCACGCGCCCGGCCCTGTATTCGGTGGTGTTCAATGCCCTGCGCAAGCGCATTCTGGAACACTACCCCACGCTGCAACTGGACCTGCGCGCGGTCAAGCTGGCCACCCCTCACCCTGAGGGGCACTACACCTACCCCTCGTTGATGGAAGTGGCGATAGCCCATGCATTGAACCCACAACGGCTGGACCTGCACCCACAACGCGAACTGCCTTACTACCTGACCCAGCAAGCCCCCAAGATTCTCAAGCCACAGGCGCCGGCACTGATCGACATGCAGGTCATCGCACGCATCCTCGATGACCTGCCCGAGTCGCTGTACCTGCACTGGCAGCATGACCTCGCAGACTACTGGAGCGAAATAGATAGCCATGGTAGTAGTCGCTGGCAATGGCTGGGCGAGTTTCTCAACGGGCAGATGACCGCTGCCGCCGCACGTTCCTCAGGTTTGGATGACACCCAGCGCGACATGCTCGCCGTCGTCGCCGCCTGGCCGGCATTGCAGGAGCGTCTACCCCGCTCCACGCCCGCCACGTATGTCTATTTCATCGAAAACACGTTCAACAGCGGCGGCAAAGAAGCGCGCCTGCTGACGCCCGACCTGCTCCTGGTGCGCGATAAACAAGTGCTGCTGTACGGCGTGGGGGGGAACATCGAAGCCTTTGACTCCATCGATACCTTCGGCGAAGCCTGGGCGACGAGGATGCGCGAGCGCTTTGCGTTCGATAGCCTGACCTGGCGGCGCAACGAACCGAACGGTAACGTCTTCGAACAACAAGCCGGCTTGATCCTCAACCAGCAATTGGAAGACCTCGCGACGCTGACGTTCCAGGGGCAAGAGGAAACCGCCCTGGGGCGGCGCCTGGAAACCCTCACCGACCCGGCGATCTTCTTTACCCAAGTGCCGAGCCCTGCCGTGCCACTGCTGCGCAAAGTGCACGACCAATTGCCGGACTGGCTCAGACAGGCCAACCGCGACGACCGCTTTGCCTACCACCGCCACCTGCAGGATATGGCACAGGTGCTGCAATTGAGCCAGGGCCGTTCGTTCAATCAAGGCATTGAAGACCTCCACAGTTTCAGCCGCGCCGCCTTGCGCACACAGATGCAGGCTGATCATGGCGACTTCGATTCCGACGACGTGGTGCTGGACTTCAAAGTAATCGCCGGCTACCCGGACGGCGCCGGCATCATCAGCCATGTGCGCATGTCGCTGACGGAACTGGCGGTAAAGAACCTCGCCGGCAAACCCAGCGGCACCCTGACAGTCAGCGCCAAAGGCACACGCACCTTGCCAGACTGGCTCACCGAGGACTATCTGCTGGGGGCCACGGGCTTGATTCAGCGTGTCGATATCGGCACCGCCTATCCGCAAAAGATAAAGGACACGCTGCTGTCCGACACCGCCGATGCACGGCGGCGCGAAGCGCTGTTTACCCGTGAGCTGAAGGTCAGGTTGCCGATGCAGGCGCTCGAATACAAGATCCGTCGGCAGCACGGCATCAGTATCACGGGCTATCGCTATGTTAAAGCGTTGATGGAGCCAACCCCGTTGGATCGCGTTGTTGACGGCCAAGAGATCGTCCTGCGCCCTCTGGCCCTGTGCCGCAAGGCCGATGCGACGCCTGATGAAGTCAGCAACGCGTTTATCATCGAACCGCGTGATGCCAGTATTGGCCCGCATTTGTTGTATCAGCCGCTGTATGCCGACGCGCTGCATGAGTTCCCCACCCGCCAGGCGCTGCTGGATGCCCTGGCCAGCCCGGGCGCCTTGCAAGACAGCGTTTTGATCTGGCTGAGCGACAAGGCCCGCCCGATCTACGATCACGGTGGCATCCGCGAACCTCACCTGATTCGTTTCCTGCCTGGAGATGAGTTCAACCTGCCTGAAAAACCCGAGCCCGCCACCCTGGCCGTCGATGAGGGTGCGGGTGAATGGTTGCAGTCGCAGGTCAACGGGCAATTGCTCAATCACCTGTTCGGCAGCACGGCGCGCGCCCTGGTAGACCTGGCAGACCGCGAGTCGGTGTCCAACAGCGAAAGCCGCTGGGCCATTGTGATGCAAGGCGCCTGGTTACTGTTCAACACGCTGTTGCTGCCACTGGTAAGGGGCCCGGCGATGCTGGTGGGTTGGTTCATGGTCTTGGTCAGCAGTCTTGCGCAAGACTTGGTGGGCCTGGACAGCGATGATTCGACCACCCGCGAGCTGGCATTGATTGATTTGTTGCTCAATACCGCAATGGTACTGCTGCACGCCGCCTCGCCCTCGGCGCAAGCGCTCCGGGAGCCGACTGCGCGGGATCACGCCCTGCACCTGGAAACCTGGCGGCGCCCTGCCGGCCTGCCACGAACGCAGAGCACTGCGCCGGTGCGCCATGGCCCGGTCGCATTCCCCGGCGAGCCTCCGGCCACGGGCCATACCGCTCTTGACTTCGCCCGCTCGCTTGCCAGCCCCACGGCCGGCGCACAGTTGCTCAAGGCGCTGGTTGACGTACATGTGCCCTGGCCCGAAGCCTTACCCGCGCCGCAGCCAAGCGGTGCGCTGAAGGGGCTCTACCGCATCGACGGGACCTGGCACGCCAGCGTCGGCGGCTTGCTGTTCCAGGTAAGCATTGTGCCGGGGTTTGGCGAGGTCTACCTGGTGCATCCGCAGCACCCGCAGCGCCCGGGCTTTAGGTTGATCAGCGATGGCCAGGGGCATTGGCGCCTGGACCGGCATGCCAGACTGGAGGGGGGGATGCCCAGGGACCGGTTGAGCGAATGGCAGAGAACCCGCCAAGACCGACTGGACCTGCTGAACTCGGAACTGGAAGTGCTCAGCAGCGAGGCCAACTCAATGGCACCCCAGGCGCAAACACTCAAGGACGTCGTGAGCACTGCCAGAATTCACCTGACCGAAACAAAACGCGCCCTCAGAGAAGACTGGGAACGGCTCAGCAACCCCGAACTGTTGCCCGCCGTTCGCCCAAAAATTACCGAACGCCATGAACAAAGGCAGCGGGCAATGTTGCGCGCCACTACCGAGTGGAGCATTGCAGTGGACAACTATCGGGAAAACACACAAGCGTATATCCACGCCCTGCAAAAGGTCGAGGCCAAAGCCAACGAAGCGATGGAAATGGACAGGGTAAGCGTGGAATACAAGCAAGCCCGGGATAATGCCACCAATAACCTTTACAACAACTTGATGCTGTCCTACGCGAACCTGCATCAGAAAATTTCGTTCGGCCTGGAATCCCAGCGCGGCGAAAACATTAGTGAGCTCCTGCGTCGTGTCGACAGGGAATTGCCCGACAACATTACCGACGCCTACGATGAGTTCGTCAGCACCGCGATGCAGCGATTGGAGGCACTGGAAAAAATGTTCGTGTTTGCAGAGAAAATCGAAGCCACGCTGCAACAAGTGTCCAGGGCACTGCACGAAAATCTGGTCGCCAGAATCCCCACTGGTCACAGCATTTCCTCCGTCGTCATAAAGCAGCACCTGCTGTTAGCGTATGTCGAGCTGATCCTCAATCGCGCGCTCGATGCCGATAAACCCGCAGAGCTTCCGTATCTGGAAATATTGACGGATCGCAAAACGAATGCCCGTATCCTTTCGCACGCGCAAATACGCACGACCAGTGGGTACTCACTGCCTGAAGAAATTGACGTGCTCAAGGATGTGCTTCAACAGTACGAGCGACTGGAAAACGCGGTCAGCACGCTGCACGAGATGGAGTCTGTGATGCTATGGGAGCAGTATCGAACGCCTTTCCTGAAAGAGCTGGGCGAAGCGCGCGCAAGTGCTGAAGCA
Source organism: Pseudomonas sp. L13 (assembly GCF_009935965.1). Taxonomy (NCBI): domain Bacteria; kingdom Pseudomonadati; phylum Pseudomonadota; class Gammaproteobacteria; order Pseudomonadales; family Pseudomonadaceae; genus Pseudomonas; species Pseudomonas sp. L13. The sequence continues at coordinate 14,003 of NZ_QODJ01000018.1, read as the reverse complement.
CAACTGGCCAACTTGATACTGGTGCAAGAAAGGCTCGCCCCTCGTCCTGCCACCGACAGAACCAGGCGACCAAAACCCGCCAACCGCAGAGTGATCAAAACCGCCGACCAGAAGAGCCTGGTGGGTGACTTGCGCGCAAGCAGCACCGATGCGCCGGGCAACTACGTTGACATCACAGACCCGCTTACCGGAAGAGTTGTCGCCACGTACCACGAGCATGTCAGTGAGGGGGTCTGGAAAATCGTTGAACCAGGCGCCGAAGTGAAGAAAGCCTCCACTCCCACCGTTCGCTCACTGAAGGCGATCAAGGCCCATGGGCAAACCATCAAAGCCGAGCGCGCCGGTATCGACGCGAGCATTCGTTACCAGCAGCGCAAACTTCGGGACCCGGTTCGACGCGAAGAAGTCGACCCCCATGATTGGGATGTGATGTTGAGTCAGCACGCTGCAAAGTTTGCGGCGCTTGCCGCAGAACTCAAGCAGGCGACCGACGCGCCCGCCATTGAAGCACGCAACCGTTACCTTGAAGAAGCCATGGCCGCAACGCAACGGGCTCGCCAGGTATGCAGCGAAGGGTACCTGCAGCAGCGCCCCAGCGCTTCGAAGGTTGATTACTTGTGGACCCACGGTTTTGTCGACATCAACCTGGTCCAAAACCGTTTCCCATTGTCGACCGGGGACTACCTTACGGAATACGCCATACGCGAAAAAAGCAAAATCAAGCCTGGCATGAAACCGGAGGAGGCAGACCTGTGGTATGCCCACTTCCATTACCCAACGCGCGAGACGCCAGCCGCAACACCTGCCTTCGGCCACTTGAAGACCAAAGCTGAGCGGCTATTCACGCGCAGGCAGTTGATTGAACAAGCCAGGGCGAATAACCGTGCGGTGATTAATCTGGACAAGGCCCTGATCGGGGCGCCGCTGGACCAGAAACTGTTCCTGGGCCTGGAGCTGTGAGAGGCACCAGGTTTGGCTATGCTCTTTAGGATGACTTGACCTGCGAGGGGCTTATGGACGACCCAATCGACAATAAACCGCCAACCTTCTGGCAAATGCTGCACAGCGTCATGGCCGCAGCCTTTGGCGTACAGAGCGGCAAGAACCGCGCCCGCGACTTTACCCACGGCAAGCCCAGCCACTTTGTGGCCCTGGGCATCCTATTCACCGCGGTGTTTGCCTTGACCCTGTTTGGCATCGTCAAGCTGGTGCTGCACCTGGCCGGGGTTTAACGCAGCAACAGTTGCAAGCTGAATGGGTAACGGTAGGACGCGGGCTTGCCTACCGCTGACAATGCGCGAAAATCCACCGATGGCAGGGGGCCCGATAGCCGCCGTGCCTGGGCGGCGTCGATCAACTGGAACAACGCTTGCTGGCGGTTGCGGCCGCCACGGGCGCCGATATCGACCCCCTTGGCCTCATCATGGATCAACACCATCGCCCAGCCGCCCAGGGTGAAATGCCCCGCAACCAGGGTGCTAAGGCGCCCTTCAAGGCGCGCCGCGAGGATCTGTGGTGAGCTGTTGGCCGCACTAAACAACACGTCTTTGCCGGGTATTCGCCCATGGTCTTGCAGGGCCTGCATGGCACCCAATGCCATTTCATCGTTGGCCGACCAGACCAGCGCGGTCTGCGGGTAGCGCTTGAACAGCTGGCTGGCCTGCTCGAATGCGCGCTGGCGGCTCCACTCCCCGTACACCAACTGGCGCAGGCGCACTTCGGGGTGCTCGGCCAGGCCACGCTGCATGCCCTGCACGCGCAACTGCGCGACCGGCGTGGTCTTGGCGCCGGAAAACGCCAGCAGGTCAAGTGTGGTGCCCGGAGCGACGGGGCCGTGCTGGCGCAACAAGTCCGTGAGCATCAGGTAGCCCGCCTGTTCGTCGTCGGCAACCATCGTGCCAATCAAGCCGGTGTTGTTGTAGGCGTCCAGTAGCTGCACCTGGTCGGGCGTCAGCGCGCTGCTGACGATCAGTAACTTCACCCCGCTGCCCTGGGCCATGCGCATGATTTGCGGGCCGACGTACTGTTCGTTGACCAGCACTAGGTAATCAGGCCGTTCAGTGCCCAGCAGTGCCTCCCGCGCATGGTCCAGGGTGGCTTGGTTGTCGCGCTCGGAATAGCGCACACGCAAATCCAGGCCGAGGTCCTTGGCACCGGCCTGCATGAATTGCGCATAACTGACCCAGAAGGTTTCCGAGGACCGGCCAGGGTTGAGAAACACCACCGACGCAGCCTGGGCGATTGCCCCGTACGCCGACCCCAGCAACCACACACACGCCATCAGAACCTTCAACATGGTTGCCCGAACCTTGAATATAGAGCGCCATGATAGTGGCAATTAGATATTCAATCGAGGCTCAATCCACGTGCTGCTTTTACTGGTGGCTGACCCAGAACACCGCGGTTCCGACCACCAGGATAATCAGGAACAAAATTGCCCAGGCGTCCACGGTACTGTCGGGTTTACGGGCTTTGGTGGAATTGCTCATCGCATCGCCTCTTGTCGGTTTTATAGGTGACTGCACTCAGACTCGATCACAGTAAAGACCACACTTGCCCCTATGACAAATGTGGGTATGGCGATAACCGTTCTCATTAGTCAGTTTGGTTATTTACATATACCCAAACATCACTTTTGCGCATATACGCAAACTGGTATCGTGCGCCGGCTCCGTTGGGAGTGCGCGGCCGTGCGCGCAGATTTGCCGAGAACAGGACCTATATGTACGTATACGACGAATACGATCAGCGCATCATCGAGGACCGCGTCAAGCAGTTCCGTGATCAGACCCGACGCTACTTAGCAGGTGAACTGAGCGAAGAAGAGTTCCGCCCTCTGCGCCTGCAAAATGGCCTTTATGTGCAGCGCTTTGCGCCGATGCTGCGGGTGGCCGTGCCCTATGGCCAACTGACGTCGCGCCAGACGCGGATGATGGCCAAGATTGCCCGCGACTTCGACAAAGGCTATGCCCACATCAGCACCCGCCAGAACGTGCAGTTCAACTGGCCGGCCCTGGAAGATGTGCCGGACATACTGGCTGAACTGGCAACCGTGCAGATGCACGCCATTCAGACCAGCGGTAACTGCCTGCGCAACGTGACCACCGACCAATTTGCCGGCGTCGCTGCCGACGAGTTGATCGACCCACGGCCGTGGTGCGAGATCGTGCGCCAGTGGACCACCTTCCACCCTGAATTCGCCTACCTGCCGCGCAAGTTCAAGATCGCCATCAATGGCTCGACCTCGGACCGTGCGGCCATCGAAGTGCACGACATCGGCCTGGAGCCGGTGTACAACGCCGCCGGTGAGCTGGGCTTTCGTGTATTGGTCGGCGGTGGCCTGGGCCGTACCCCGGTGGTCGGCGCCTTTATCAACGAGTTCCTGCCATGGCAGGACCTGTTGAGCTACCTCGACGCCATCCTGCGGGTCTACAACCGCTACGGCCGTCGCGACAACAAGTACAAGGCCCGGATCAAGATCCTGGTCAAGGCGCTGACCCCTGAGGTGTTTTCCCAGAAGGTCGATGCCGAAATGGAACACCTGCGCGGCGGCCAGACCACCCTGACCGAAGCCGAAGTACACCGCGTCGCCAAGCACTTCGTCGACCCTGAGTACAAGGCCCTGAGCAATCAGGACGCCGAGCTGGCCGCACTCGACCAGCAACACCCAGGCTTCGCCCGCTGGCGCACGCGCAACACTCTGGCGCACAAGAAGCCCGGCTATGTGGCAGTGACCCTGTCGCTCAAGCCTACCGGCGTAGCGCCAGGCGACATCACCGACAAGCAACTGGACGCGGTCGCCGACTTGGCCGAGCGCTACAGCTTCGGCCAACTGCGCACCTCCCACGAGCAGAACATCATTCTCGCGGACGTTGAACAGAGCCAATTGTTCACCCTGTGGGGCGAGTTGCGCGAAGGCGGCTTTGCCACGCCAAACATCGGCCTGCTGACCGACATCATCTGCTGCCCGGGCGGCGATTTCTGCTCCCTGGCCAACGCCAAGTCAATCCCGATTGCCGAGTCGATCCAGCGCCGTTTCGACGACTTGGACTACCTGTTCGACATCGGCGAGCTGGACCTGAACATCTCCGGTTGCATGAACGCCTGTGGTCACCACCACGTCGGCCACATCGGCATCCTGGGCGTGGACAAGAAAGGCGAAGAATTCTACCAAGTGTCCCTGGGTGGCAGCGCCAGCCGCGATGCGAGCCTGGGCAAGATCCTCGGCCCATCCTTCGCCCAGGAAGCCATGCCTGAGGTGATCGGCAAGCTGATCGACGTGTATATCGAACAGCGTACCGAAGATGAGCGTTTCATCGACACCTACCAGCGCATCGGCATCGACCTGTTCAAGGAGCGCGTCTATGCAGCGAATCATTAAGAACAACGCAGTCGTCGACGAAACCTGGCACTTGCTGCCCAAGGACGCGAGCTTCGACGGCATCTCCAACTGCGACGACCTGATCGTGCCGCTGGCCCTGTGGCGCGAGCACGGCCACGCCCTCAAGGCCCGCGACGGCGGTTTGGGTGTATGGCTGGACGCCGATGAAGAAGCTGAAGAAATCGGTGATGACGTGCAGCACTTCCAGGTCATCGCCCTGAACTTCCCGGCCTTCACCGACGGGCGCAACTACTCCAACGCGCGCCTGCTGCGTGACCGTTATGGTTACAAGGGTGAACTGCGTGCCATTGGCGACGTGCTGCGCGACCAACTGTTCTACCTGCGCCGCTGCGGGTTCGATGCCTTTGCCTTGCGCGCGGACAAAGACCCGTACGAAGCGCTGGAAAGCCTCAAGGATTTCTCGGTGACCTATCAAGCGGCCACCGATGAACCCCTGCCACTGTTCCGCCGCCGCTAACACCCTGATAGGAGCGAGCTTGCTCGCAAAAAACCTGAACGATAACGCTGATATCCTGAATAAACGCGTTGTCCTCGAGTTTTTCGCGAGCAAGAACTAGGCGTCCCCCTCGCTCCTACAGTTGCATAGCCCGTGATCGACCGCCGCTTGACATTAAAGTTAACTTTAAGCTTAGCCTGAGGCCTCCCCTGCTCAGGAGTTAACCCATGTCACCGTTCGAACCGCTGCAACTGCCTAACGGCCAAGTCATCGCCAACCGCATCGCCAAGGCCGCGATGGAAGAGAACATGGCGGACCTGCACCAGGCACCGTCCCAAGCATTGAAGCAGTTGTACAAGACCTGGGCCGACGGCGAGCCAGGCTTGCTATTGACCGGTAACGTGATGATCGACCGCCGCGCCATGACCGGCCCTGGCGGTGTCGCGCTGGAAAACGAGCAACACCTGGCCAGTTTTCGTGAGTGGGCCGACGTAGCCCGAGCCAAGGGTGTGCACTTCTGGGTACAGCTCAGCCATCCAGGCCGCCAGACCATGGCCAACCTGGGCCAGCAAGCGTTGGCACCGTCCGCCATCGCGCTGGATATGGGCGGGTTTTCCAAGATGTTTGCCAAACCCAAGGCCATGACCGAAGACGACATCCAGGACGTCATCAAACGCTTCGCCACCAGCGCCCGCCTGGCCGAGCAAGCCGGGTTCACCGGGGTGCAGATCCACGGCGCCCATGGCTATTTATTGAGCCAATTTCTCTCGCCCTTGAGCAACCATCGCACCGACCGTTGGGGCGGCCCGCTGGAAAACCGTGCGCACCTGCTGCTGGAAGTCATCCGCGCCGTGCGTGCCAGCGTCAGCCCTGGATTTTGTGTGTCGGTAAAGCTCAACTCAGCAGACTTCCAGCGCGGCGGCTTCGATGAGACCGATGCGCGCGCTGTGGTGGAGATGCTCAATACACTGCCGATCGATTTGCTGGAGTTGTCCGGCGGCAGCTATGAAGCACCGGCCATGCAAGGTGAGGCCCGGGACGGGCGCACCCTGTCCCGTGAAGCGTACTTTCTGGATTTCGCCAGGGAAATGGCAACCGTCGCCAGCATGCCGGTGATGGTGACCGGAGGCATTCGCCGCTTGCCGGTGGTCCAGCAGGTACTGGACAGCGGCATCGCCATGGCCGGCATCGCCACCGCCCTGACCCTGGAGCCGCAGCTGATCAAGCAGTGGCGTGAAGGTCGCGACCTCAACCCACAACTCAAGCCCATGGAATGGAAGCGCAAACCCCTGGCCGCCCTCGCCACCCTCGCCGTGGTACGCAATCAGATGCGCCGCCTGAGCCGCGGCCGCCTGCCCAACCCCAACGTTGCGCCCTGGCTAGCATTGGCCTGTGACCAGTGGTTTATCGCACGGCGTACGCGGCAGTATCGCGCAAGCATGACGCAATCTTCACATTAAAGGCGGAGCATTCGCCGTGATTGAACTGTCCCCTACTGATCAGCAGTTTTTCAACCTCACTGACGATTGGAGTTCCTCATGGCGAAAATCAACCTGGCGCAGCAGTTGGCGACGACCCTGGAACAGGCGGGCATCAAGCGTATCTGGGGGCTGACCGGCGACAGCCTCAATGGCCTGACCGACGCCTTGCGCAGCATGGACAGCATCGAGTGGATGCATGTGCGCCACGAAGAGGTCGCCGCCTTCGCTGCCGGCGCCGAAGCGGCGGCCACCGGCGAGTTGACGGTGTGCGCCGGCAGTTGCGGGCCGGGTAACCTGCATTTGATCAATGGGTTGTTCGACTGCCATCGCAACCATGTGCCGGTGCTGGCGATTGCCGCGCAAATTCCGTCCTCGGAGGTGGGCCTGAATTACTTTCAGGAAACCCATCCCCAGGAACTGTTCAAGGAGTGCAGCCACTTTATCGAGCTGGTGAGCAACCCCGCGCAGATGCCTCAGGTGCTGCACCGCGCCATGCGTTCGGCGATCCTCAACCGCGGCGTAGCGGTGGTGGTGATTCCGGGGGATGTGTCGCTGTTGGAGGTGGAAGATAAGCTCAAGCCGTGGCCGGCCTTGCACGCACCGCGCACCGTGCCGGTTGAGCAGGACTTGCAGCGCCTCACCGACATGCTCCAGAGCAGCGAGAAAGTTACCCTGCTGTGTGGCAGCGGCTGTGCCGGTGCCCACGATCAGGTGGTGGCGTTGGCCGACGCCCTCGGCGCGCCGGTGGTGCATGCACTGCGGGGCAAGGAGCACGTGGAGTGGGATAACCCGTTCGACGTGGGCATGACCGGCCTGATCGGTTTCAGCTCCGGTTACCACGCCATGCTCGATTGCGACACCTTGATCATGCTCGGCACCGACTTCCCTTATCGCCAGTTCTACCCGACCGACGCCAAGATCATCCAGGTGGACCGCAACCCGCAAGCCCTGGGGCGCCGTGCGACCTTGGACCTGGGCATCGCCGCCGACGTCAGTGAAACCATCGCCGCGCTGCTGCCACGCCTGACCCGCAAGACCGATCGCAGCTTCCTCGAAACCTCCCTGAAACACTACGAAAAAGCCCGCCAAGGCCTGGATGACCTGGCGCAACCGTCCAAGGCTGGTCGGCCGATCCATCCCCAGTACGTGGCGCGCCTGCTCAGCGAGCTGGCCGATGATGATGCGATCTTCACCGCCGATGTCGGCTCACCCACTGTGTGGGCGGCGCGTTATCTGAAGATGAACGGCAAACGCCGGCTGATCGGCTCGTTCAACCATGGCTCGATGGCCAATGCCATGCCTCAGGCTATCGGTGCGCAGGCGGCATTCCCTGGACGGCAGGTGATCTCGATGTCTGGGGATGGTGGTTTCACCATGCTGATGGGGGATTTCATTTCCCTGGCGCAGCTGCAATTGCCGGTCAAACTGGTGGTGTTCAACAATTCGTCCCTGGGCTTTGTTGCCATGGAGATGAAGGCGGCGGGTTACCTGGACACTGGCACCGAGCTGAAAAACCCGGACTTCGCGGCCATGTCCAATGCCATGGGCATTTTGGGCATACGTGTGGAGCAATCCGAAGACCTGGAGCCGGCCCTGCGCCGTGCGCTGGCCCATGACGGCCCGGTGTTGGTGGATGTGGTGACCGCCACTCAGGAACTGGTGATGCCGCCGAGCATCAAGCTGGAACAGGCCAAGGGGTTCAGCCTGTATATGCTCAAGGCGGTGATGAGCGGGCGTGGCGATGAGGTTATAGAGCTGGCACGCACCAACTGGCTACGATAACCCCCTACTGTAGGAGCGAGCTTGCTCGCGAAGATCGTAACGACAACGCTGACATCCTGAATAAACGCGTTGTCCTGGAGTTTTTCGCGAGCAAGCTCGCTCCTACAGGGGCCGGGCTAATTTCAGCCCTTCTGTTTTTCCACCCACTTGCCGTAGGCATCGATGAACGCCTGCAGGAACGGCTTGGTCTTGTCCGACACCTTCCCCGCCTCATCGAACACACTGCCCGCCCCGCCAAGGTAGGCTTCCGGCTGCTGCATGCACCAAACATCCAGGAACACCAGGGACTGGCGCAGGTGGTGGTTGGCGCCAAAGCCGCCGATGGCACCCGGCGAGACGCTGATGATCGCCCCCGGCTTGCCGCTCCAGGCGCTTTGCCCGTAAGGGCGCGAGCCCACGTCGATGGCATTTTTCAAGGCCGCTGGCACGGAGCGGTTGTATTCGGGGGTGACGAACAGCACCGCGTCGGATGAACTCACTTGTTTGCGGAAAGTACTGTAGGCTGCTGGCGGTGTTGCACCGTCGATGTCCTCGTTGTAGAGCGGCAAGTCGCCGATTTCAACAATGTTCAACTTGAGATTGGCAGGGGCCAGTTCGGCCAGGGCCAGCGCGACCTTGCGGTTGATCGACTCTTTTCTCAAGCTGCCCACCAGGACGGCAATCGTGTAGACCTTGCTCATTGAGGTTTCCCGACTTCTGAATAAAGGAGCTTGTAGTTATAGAGGCTTCGCGGCGCGTTCACCAGAGGGTTGTGCGGATTCCCTCGACGTTTTCCTTGCAAGCGCCGGCGTAGGAAGCGTCTGAAAATATCAGCGAATAGTATTTTTTTCTTATAGGTAAACTACCCCGCTCCCTGACGGTCTACAGAACCGCAAATCGAGTGTTTATCTCCAGAGGTTCTAAACAGATGGCTGCAGTACTTGTTGGACAGTTTCATGCCAGAGACGCGGAAGGCCGCGTGTATTCGGTGCATGAGTTCCAGGAATCCAACCCGGCGCAAGGCGACCTGGCGGGATCGACGCCCACCACGACCTACAAGTTGGCCATTGGCGACCGTGTAGAAAAACTGGAAGGTGATGAGTTCAAACTGATCCAGTCGGGCACCATTCTCGTGCGCGAGTCCGAGACCACCCTCGCCTCATAACCGCTTGCCTTGTTCGCCTGCTCAGTCCTGGCGACTGGGCTGGGAACGCTCATGGGCGGCGGATCTGCGTTACCTCTATGCCCTGCTCGTCTTGCTTGAGCGTCACCAGCAACTGGCCGCGCTCCCCTTGCACCGTATACATCGAGCGCTTGTAACCCGGCGCGTTGTACGCGGGGTAAGCCTCGACCTCCCTGACCAGGGTAATCCCCACTACTGCGCCCACCTGCTCGTCCACCTGTTGCTGGGTGCGGATAAAGGCTTCCAGTGCGAGGTTGTCCGGCGTCGGTTCATCCTGATGATTGAAGAAGTAAGCCGCCAGGCCTCCCACGGTCATCAGGACCAGGAGTTGCTTGGCCGTTACCCCAAAGAACGTCGAGGGCAGAGGCATATGAGACCAGACCTGTTTTTTATTTTAAGTACCGGCAAACCGGCAGGGGGCGTTGCTGATCAGGCCGGTCATTCTAGTGGGGTCCTGGCTGAACGCCATAGCCCGGGACGACCCTGGCAGTCTTTTTTACGCACGAAGGCCTGCGCCATTGAATCCCCTGCGCACTGCACATAGACTCCGGCCATGCGTTTACGTCATATCGAAGTGATTCAGGCCATCTTGCAGACCGGCCACCTCGGCACCGCCGCCGAGTGGTTGCAACTCTCCGTGGGCGAAGTGGACGCCACCCTCAAGGACGCTGAGCAGCAACTGGGCTTCATGCTGTTCGCCAGCGTGCGCGGGCGCTTGCAGGCCACCCGGGAAACCATGGAGTTGCAGGCGCAAATCACTGCTCTGTACGAAGCCCTGGAGCCGCTGCAACGCCTTGCCAGCCGTTTGAAACACCACCACGCGCCGCCCTTGCGCGCCCTCTGCACGCCGCCGCTGGCCAACCAACTGTTGCCCCAGAGCATTGCCGCGCTGCGTCGACGCTTCCAGGACATGCCGTGCAACCTGTCGAGCCAACCCACTCGCGAGATCATCAACAGCCTGCTGTTGCATGAAGCCGATGTGGGCCTGAGCCTGCATGACCCTGAGCATCCACAGATCCAAAGCACGGTGCTGGCCCAAGGCAAATTACAGTTGCTGGCCCCCCATGGCTGGCTCAAGCCCAAGCAAAAATACATTGCGTTGCAGGACTTGGCCGGCCAGTCGCTGATCGGCCTGGAAGGCCATGACCCGCTCAGCCGCCTGCTGGATGCCAAGCTGCAAGCCCTGCGACCACTGCCCGTGGTGCAGACGCGGGTGCAAACCTACCCGATGATGCGCGGTCTGGTGGAAGCCGGAGAGGGTCTGGCGATTGTCGACCCGTTTACCGCCTTGGGTGCACGCGAGTCCGGGCTTGATGCGTGCCCGGTGTCACCACCGATAGTGGTCAGCCTGTATGCACTGACCTTGAAAGACCCGACGCCCTCACCGGCATTGAATGCGCTGCTGGAGATCGTCATCCAGAAAGCCGAAAGCCTGCTAGGCAACGACACCAAGCCCCTGTAGGAGCGAGCTTGCTCGCGAAAAACCCACAGGCGCCGCGTTACATCAGGATGAGCGTGTGATCGTTCACGTTCTTCGCGAGCAAGCTCGCTCCTACAGAGATCAGTCCGCTTCTGCTTTGAACAACCGATACCAGAAAATCGCAACCTCGCGGGTTTGCGGGTCAATCCCGCGATAACGCAGTTGGTCAATGCCGCCCATCACATAGCCACAACGCTCATACAGGCGACAGGCACCGAGGTTGTTGTTCTGAGTCTCGAGCATCATGCCCGGCAGGTTTTTCTTGCGGGCCCAGAATTGCGCCACGTCCAGCAGTGACTTGGCCACGCCATGTCGGCGCGCCGGCGACGCCACGGCCAACTCGTCAACGTGGGCAAAACCGTTCCAGTTGGTGCTGACCACAATATGCCCCACGGCACAGTCATCCAGGTACGCCATGAAGATCGAGCTGTCGGCGGCGTCACGGAAACTGGCGAACTCCTCCGGGTCGATGCCATAGCACTTGCGGTAAGGCAACACGCGCTCCACTGGCCATTGGTCAACGCGCTGGCCCATTTGCGGCACCCCATAGGCGCTGACTTCAAAGCTGAAATCGTTGCCCCACACATAGGCGTCAAAACCTTCGTCGGCGACTCGCACACTGAGTCCTGGATACTTCGGGTTCATTACAGCTTGCATAACCTTCCTTAACCCTTGATGCAGTCGACGGTATAACGACGGCCACTGCCGTCATCTTCGTGTTGCAGCCCATGCACATCCGCGACAAAACCGGGGAAACTGCTATCGAACGTGCGGGCAAATGCCAGGTAATCGATGATCGAACGCGTTGACTCGGTGAAGCGTTCGCCAGGCATGATCAGTGGAATGCCCGGCGGGTAAGGCACCAGCATCACGGCGGCGATGCGTCCTGCCAAGGCATCGATAGAGACCGCCTCCACCTCGCCCCTGACCAACTGGTCGTAGGCATCAGCGGGTTTCATCGCGATTTGCGGCAATACCGTATACATACGCTTGAGGTGCCTGGCCGTGGCATTGCTACGGTAACAGCTGTGCAACTGGTCGCAAAGGTCGCGCAGCCCCAGGCCTTGATAACGCGCCGGGCCTTGGGCATACACCGATGGCAAGCAACTGGCCAGGCTGACATTGGCATCGTAGCTACGCTTGAACTCCAGCAGTTCGGTGAGCAAGGTGCTCCATTTGCCTTTGGTAATGCCCATGGAAAACAGCACGAGGAACGAATACAGCCCAGTCTTCTCCACCACCAGCCCGCGCTCCCACAGGAACTTGCTGACCACTGCGGCGGGAATCCCGCACTCGCTCAAGGCCCCGCCGGCGTTGAGGCCAGGCATCACCAGCGTGACTTTGATCGGGTCCAGCAGCACGTAGTCTTCGACCACGTCGCCAAAGCCATGCCATTCATCCCCAGGGTGCAACAGCCAATCCGCCGTGGCGACCCGGTCGATGCCTGCGACCGAGGGTGGTTGCCAGATGGAAAACCACCAGTCCTCGGCCGCGATATGTTGGCGCAAGTTAGCCAGGGCGCGACGAAAACTTAAGGCCTCATCGAACATTTCCTGGAGCAGCGAGCGCCCGGCCGGGCCTTCCATCATCGCCGAGGCCACATCCAGCGACGCGATGATGCTGTATTGCGGCGAGGTGGAGATGTGCATCATGAAGGCTTCATTGAAGCGGTCACGGTCCAGTTGCCGTGCGCCACCGTCCTGCACGTGGATCATCGACGCCTGGCTGAACGCAGCTAGCAATTTATGCGTACTGTGGGTGGTGAACACCAAGGGGCTGTCCGGCGTGCGCGAGGTGCCCATGCCATAGCGCCCGGCGAAAAACTCGTGAAAGGCGGCGTAGGCGTACCAGGCCTCATCGAAGTGCAGCACCTCGACACTGCTGCCCAACTGCTGCTTGATCAGTTCGGCGTTGTAGCACAGGCCGTCATAGGTGGAGTTGGTCACCACCGCCAATTTCACTTTCGGTGGTCGCCCTCGGGTCAAGGGGCTGGCGTCGATCTTGGCGCGGATCGACTCAGGGCTGAATTCGCTCAAGGGGATCGGGCCGATGATCCCCAGCTCGTTGCGCTCCGGGCACAGGTAGAGAGGGATCGCGCCGGTCATGATGATCGAATGCAACACCGACTTGTGGCAATTGCGGTCCACCAGCACCAGGTCATCGCGCCCCACCATGGAATGCCAGACGATCTTGTTGGCGGTGGACGTGCCGTTGATCACGAAGAACGTATGGTCGGCGCCAAAGTTACGCGCAGCGCGGGCCTCGGCTTCGGCCAACGGCCCGGTGTGATCGAGCAGCGAGCCCAGCTCGGGCACCGATACCGACAAGTCCGAGCGCAGGGTGTTCTCCCCAAAGAACTGATGGAACGCCTGCCCCACCGGGCTTTTGCGATAGGCCACGCCACCGCCATGGCCGGGGGTGTGCCAGGAATAATTGGAGTCGGCGGTGTGTTGCACCAAAGCCTTGAAGAACGGCGGTAACAGGCCATCCAGGTAAGTGCGTGCGGCGCGGGCGACTTGGCGCGCCAGAAACGGCACGGTGTCTTCGAACAGATAAAGGATGCCGCGCAGTTGGTTGAGCTCGCTCATGGCATCGGCAGGGGCGTTTTCCAGGGTGACTTGCTCGCCCAGCGCAAAGATCGGCAGGTTGGGTGCGCGCAGCCGCGCCAGGCGAATCAGCTCTACCATGTTTTGCAACAGATGGGTGTTTTCCCCGGCGCCTTCGGCGGCGATCAACATGCACGCCAGACCGTGATGGGTAGCGGCCACCAGCCGCCCCTCGGGGTAGTCCACCGCAGAAAAAATACTGAAGCCCTCCTGTTCCAACTCCCTGGCGATGCCTCGAACCCGGTCACCGGCAACGGTGTCGGCCTTGATATCACGGTGCACGATCAGAACGGGGAACTTCAGGTCTTTGTACATGAGCACTCTTACTCCGGAGGCTTTGCACAAGGGTAGAAGCTGGAAGTAAAAGTGGCGAATGAAGATTTCACAGGCGGCCGAGAGGTATCTCATAACTTCGGTACGGGGCTGAACCTGTGGCGAGGGAGCTTGCTCCCGTGACGACCTGCCTGCCGGGCCATACCTACCTGACACCCCGCGATCAAACTGTGGGAGCGGCCATAGGTATCTACACAATTTTGTCGGTTGCAGCAACCAACGCTAACCACGATGCGAAGCGAGTCGCTCTTGCTCTTGATCTGCTTTTGATCTTGATCTCAGGCGCCCCGTTAAACCACGCTGGCCGGAATTCGACAGGGA